>CALBRY010000184.1 GCA_937927665.1 uncultured Chloroflexota bacterium | reverse complement strand
TTCACCACTTCAGCACAAAGCGAAAATGCAATTTCGTGACTGTTACCGCGCTGTGCAGCGATTTCGGCGGCGCGCTCACCGGAAACGCCGCGATCTTGAGCTTACGCGCATCCGGTTGACCCGCGTGATCCCACTGGCGAAGCGATCCCATCAACCAGCGGAGCGGCGTCACTTCGCCCCAATGCCGCGCCCATACCCGAAAAATACCTACGTCCTTCTGAACGTGCGGATCACGCATCAAGAGCGCTATGCCTTCTGACGTCGCCAAGCCGATTGTATGGATGTGCGCGCCCTGTTTATCGAATAGAAGCGGCAGGACGCCGTGCTCTGCGTTTTTCGCCAGCACCTCGACCGCTTGATCGGCGTGACTCGCCAGCCATAACCAGAAGCCGCTGTTGGCGAGAACATACGCCGCGCTTTCCACGCCGGTATAGTGATCGGTGTACGGTTGGCTGATCAGGCGATCCCATGTTTCGAGCGTGTGCGTGTGCGCGATCTGCCCCACCTGCCGCGTCTGATCGCCCATCCATAGAAGTTCGCCCGGTGCGGCGGCGGATTCTCCACGCAGCGGCATAAATCCGCACGGGACAAGCGAGATGCTCACCAAGGCATCGCCTTTTTTCACGAATGCGATCGAAAGCTGCGCCCCCGCCCACACATCGAGCGGCAGAACCAGCCGACCATTATTTTTCAGACTGTCCACCCACGCAGGCGATAGATCACGCGCCTGTACGCTCAAGAGGATGCGATCATACGGTGCGTTGGGGGGATAACCCGCCCACCCGTCCGCCCGTAACGCTGTCACCCGATGCGCCATGCCCGCCGCCGCGAGATGTTCCCGCGCCGCCGTGACAATATCCTCATCAATATCGATCGTGGTCACATGCCCGTTTTCACCGACGATCGCCGCCATGAGCGCGGCGTTATAACCCGTTCCCGCGCCGATTTCGAGTACGCGCATCCCCGGCTTGAACGCGCCTTGTTCGAGCATAATCGCCATCATTGACGGCTGCGACGAAGAACTGATCGCCTGTTCTGCCTCAAATTTGGTTGGCACGACAGCATCGGCATACACCTGCTCAAGCGGGGAATCGGGCAAAAACAGGTGACGCGGGATCGTCCGAAACGCCATTTCGACACCGGATGATCGGATCGCGCGCGATTTCTTGAGTTGATCGACGAGCGTCTGATTCAGACGGGCTGCGTCGCTGTTCGCATCGTCCATCATGTTCCGCCCTCATGTGTGTTGATCTGCTGTCAGCATAACGCGATTAGTGCGTCACAGGGAGGGCAGGATGGTGATATGATCATTGGCATTCATGACGTGAAATGAGTCTCAAATGACCGATCTGCCCCAGTTCCGAAAATCCTCCCCGGAATATGCCTTCAAAATTGCGGAGGATATGCTGACCAACCCATTCCAGACGCCGCCGAAAAGTCACCTGATCACCTTGATTCCGCACGCGGATAATCATTTCCGCGCCTTGTTCAGTCCGGCGTATTTCATTTTGCCAGAAGGCGAAACCACGCCTTCAAAATCGCAGTGGAATACGTTCAAGAAGCGAATCAAGCGGCATCATCCGGGCATCTTTATCTTTAAAGATCACGGTGAATCCACTTATGAGGGCGAGCGCGTGTTTTATATCGATTTCGGCTTCTTCGTGGAACCGTTCAAAGACTAGAACGGGATTTGAAACTCACCCCCTCAGCTCAACGGGGGGTGAGCAGTCTGCTTAACCGGCGAGATGCACCCGTTCCGGCGTTAGGTACGGCAGTTCAACTGTAAAGATGCTGCCCTGTCCGAGTGTGCTTTCGACGTGGACGAGCCCCCGGTGACGTTCAACGCAGTCTTTGACGATGCTCAGCCCTAAGCCAGTCCCGTTGATCGAACCCACATCCGCCGCCCGAAAGAACGGTTCGAAGATATGCGGTAAATCTTCTGCACCGATCCCCATCCCGTGATCAATCACGCGCAGCACAATCCACTCGTCACGGCGATCCAACTCAAGGCGGATTTCGCTTAAATCGGGCGAGTATTTGATCGCGTTGGAGAGCAGGTTGAGCAAAATCCGGCTGACAAGAACATCATCAACAACGGCGGTTTCGGTGTCGCTCAGGTTGGAAAAGTTCAGGTGGTGTGTGCCTTGCTTCGCCGCGCGCACCTCATCCACGCTCACCTGACACAGCGCGGCGAGATTCACCAGCGCGGGGCGGAATGTCGACTCGGTCAGGTTGCCGCGCGCCATATCAACAGTATCTTCGATAAGCTCCAGTGCAAACTGCGCCTCGCGCCCGATCACGTCCAACTTTTCGAGCCGTTTTTCCGGCGTCAATCTGTCAAAATACAGACTGAGCGACTCGCGAGAGGTCGAAATCACCGTGAGCGGCGTCCGCAGATCATGCGAGAGCGCGGAGATGATGCGCTGCACAAGGATGTTGCGCTCCTGCTCTTTCTGAAAACGCGCCTTCAAGCGCTCCAATTCCAGCGCGAAGGACTCTGACTGTTTTTGTTCGGTCACATCTTTGGCAATGCTGACGACGATCCGGCGGTTATCGGGGAGCTTGCCGAGCGGGGTAGAGCTGAATTCCCATATTCGCTGGCTGCCGTCGCGGCAGTGGATGGTGAATTCGCCTTCGTCAATGCGCGTCGTCCGTTCAAACAGGGTGTCAATGAAGGCGATGATCGGGTGTTTGCGCGCACCATATGCCAATTCAGCCCACGCATCGATGGTTTTCACCTGCTCGCGCGAATACCCGCTGATTTCCAACCATGTGCGGCTGATCGTCAGCACTTCGCCATCATCGGCGAAGATCATCATCGGCAGCGGCGCATCCTCAATCGCTTTGCGAAAACGGCGCTCGCTTTCGCTTAATTCTGCCTGCGACCGCTTGACATGATCCATTTGCTGGCGGAGTTCGACGACTAATCGAAAGCGGATTCCAAACTCGTGGCGCATGTAGAGATAAAGGATTGTCGAGGTCACGACGACAAACGTAATTCCCTTGATGATGCTGATGCTCGGAATCAGCGTCTCGTCGATCCCAAGAAAATACAGGATACTGTCTGAGAACAGAATCCACAGCGAAGCGAACGTCAGGTAGACGGCTGTTATGCGTCGATGAGGTTTTTGGAGCATACGACAAATCCACGTCCAAACGGTTGGGAAGAATTTCGTATTTATGTTAATTCTACCCGATTTTCAGTTTGTGGCGTGATCGAACCATACCCCCAAAGTAGTACTCGCGCAATATCCAAGCATTATGCGCCTTTGAATTCGTGCCGGAGCAGCCCGTAATATTTGTTATCGACAAAGCGCCCGTGTTCCCAAAAATGTTCGCGCCGGATGCCTTCAAACGTGAACCCGCATTTGATCATGACCCGTTCCGAGGCATCATTTCCTGCCGTGCAGTCTGCCTGAATCCGGTGAACATCAAGCTGATCAAATGCCCATGTGATCAACGCACGCGCCGCTTCGGAGGCGAAACCTTTGCCCCATTCGGCGGGGACAATGTGATAACCGAGATCGATATGGCGATTTTCGCGATCCCAATCGTATAAACCGCACATGCCGATCATGCGATCATCAGCGCGCCGGGTGATGCCCCAATCAATGCCGCGCTGATCCTGATAATTCTGCGCCAGCCAATCGATCATGCCGATCGCCTTTTCGCGGGTATCGACGGGGTCATTATTCAAAAAGCGCAGGACCTCCGGCGATCCGAAAATGGCGGTCATCGCCTCGGCGTCGTGGTGCGTCAATTGGCGGAGGATCAAACGGTCGGTGGTTAAAACGGGGAACGCGGCGAAATCGAACAACGAGGTCATGAGCAGTCCTTTCTGATAGAAGCCCGCCCATTGTACCGCGCTGTGACCCGTTCGCAGAGAACCGCCAAGCCCTTACGAGCCGCCTAACTGCCGCTCTGCGTCTTCAATCCACTCCTTCACCTGATAGGCACGTTCGACCAGCCCCAAGCGCCGGAAGACCGGTTCGGCGCTGCGCCAGCACGCGAGCGCCCGCACAAGGTCGCCCATGTCCTCGTATACGATGCCGAGATGGTTCATCGTTTGGGCAAAATACTGCGGGGCGCGCGCTTCGGTGTACTGTGTGAGCGCCGCCAGATATGCCGCCTCCGCCTGCGCCAACCGCATCGCTTGGTCTTCGCCGTCCAGCCATGAGAGATCACGGTATGTGATCCCCAGATTGTACTGAGTCGCCGCGTAATCCTGCGGCACGCGATCCACCGCCCGGTGTTTCAGCGCCTCAAGGCGTGATGCCTCTGCCTTGCGCAACCATGCCCGCGTATCTTCTCCATCAAGCAGGGCAAGAGCGCCATATACCGATCCTAGATTGTTCTGCGTCATCGCGTAGTCGAGCGGCACGACATCAGGGGTGTAGATCTTAAGCGCTTCGTGAATGGCGGCTTCCGCCGCGCGCAGGTTCGCGCGTGCATCCTCGCCGTCTAGTGACGAGAGATTGCGATACACAACCGCTAGATTATTCTGCACCATCGCATAGTTCTGAGGACTGCGTGCCTCCGTCCAATGCGCGAGCGCCGCCTGAAGTGCTGCCGCCGCCCGCCGCAAGTTTTCTCGACGGTCGCCGAACGGATAATATTGAAGGGCGATCCCCAGACTATTCTGCACATTCGCACGCCGATCAGGATCAGCATGATCCTTGAGCGCATCCGCCGCCCGTGCCGCCCATGCGAGGCGCTGCTCGTAGCGTCCCCGGTTGTGCAGATAGAACTGACATACGGTTAGCAGCCAATATGCCTTCTCCGCGTCGTGATCCTGCGCCCACGCGAACGCGACTTCAAGGTTGGCGCGCTCGATGTCGAGTTCGAGATAAAGCTGCTTCTTATCGTGTTCCCACGCCAGCGCCTTGTAATGCTCGTAATGGGGCGCGTGCGCGTATGGGTCGATGCCGACCGCTTCGACCACGAGCGGATCGATCGTGTAGCGGTCGCCGCGCTTGACGACGAAGTTCCACTGGGAAAGAATGCGGAGCATACTTTGGAGGTGTCCATCCTCCGCCCCCGTGACCGCCTTGGCGCTGGCATACGTGAAGCCGCCCCGGAACACGCACAAGTAGCGTAAACGCATGCGCTGATCGTCGTTCGGCTCGGCTCGGCACATTTGATCGACCGTTTTGCCGATCATCTCAAACAGCGCGGCTTGGGCGTCCGCGCCTTCGAGGGTTTGCAGCGTGGCGATCATCGCCGCGCCGTCGAGATACCAATGCTGCTTAAGCGCCCATTCGATCAAGCGCGGGTGAAAGCGCGCCGCTTGTGCCAGCGCCGCCGCATCGATGGGCATGTCAGCGGGGACGCCGAGCGGATCGCGCATCGCTTCGACCACGCGCGCCGCCGTCTGCTCGGTCAGCCGATCCGGGGTGTGCGATTTGCTCATTTCCAGTTCAAGCCAGCGTAGTCGGCTGGTCAGCAGCACCATAGCCCCATGCTGACGGAGTTCTTTCATCAGCGTGACATACGCTTTGCGCTCGTCGGCGCGATTTTGCGGATCGATCGATTCGCCGTTGTCGATCACGACGAGCAGCCGATCTGCGCCTTTTTCGCGGATGTGCGCCATCAGGTCGGCGCGTTCGGTTTCGAGCGGGAGCTTGTAATGCTTGCGAAGGGTGACGATCACCTCATCGGCGCGTGAAACATCACTCGCCACATGCCAGATCGCGCCATCAGGCGGCGCTTCGATCTGCACGAGTTCAGCAGCGAGGCGCGATTTACCCAATCCGCCCAACCCGATGATCTGCGTGATGGCGGTTTTTAAGTATCCGCGCAGTGTGCGGATGTCGTCGTCGCGTCCGATCAACGGAATGGTGAGTAACCGTTCGTCAATCGGAGAGCCGCTCACATGAGGAAGTGTCGTCATCGGGTGAACCCTCGCAGCGGTGATTATTTGTGGAGAGTATAACGCAGAGAGAAGGGAAAAGTTAAAAGGGCGTTAACGCAAAGGCGCAAAGACGCAAAGGCGCAAAGGCGCAAAGAGTTCTTTCTCTGCGATCTCTGCGTTCTCTGCGGTTGAATGTCCTTCGCGTTTTATCCGCTGTAGATCACGCGCCACACATGCCCATAGACATAATCCGCGACCACGAGCGACCCGTCCGGCGCGGTGATCACATCGATCGGGCGGACAAGCCCGGTTACGAACGGTTCCGCCATCAGCGGCGGCTCCGGCGTGATCGTCGCCCACGGGGGGATTGTCTCGCCTGCTTCGGGATAATTCGCGGCGGGCGGCACATCACGCGGGGCAATGCGGACGATCCGCTGACCGCCGTCGATGCCGTTCCACAGCGCGACGAACACACTCCCGAATAGGTTGGTCGGAAAACCCGCACCGAGATACACCGTCATCCCACGCGGGACGCTGCCGGGGGGAAATGTCCATAAATCCGGCTGGATCGTCAGATTTCCCGGTGTGATCGGGCATTCTTCACAGCCGCGCACACGATAAAACGGAAAGCCGTAATGCCCGCCGGGGAATACCCGCAGCAGTCGATCGCCTTCGCCGGTGATCAAGCCGCTGTCGCTGGCGTACATCGTGCCGGACGTATCGAAGCCGATATCGAATGCGCTGCGGATACCCTGCGCGTAAATTTCAATGCTGCCCACATGCGGATTCACACGCGCGATCGACGCTTCAAACGGGAGGAGCGGCACAAACTCGGCGCGCGATCCTTCCGGCGCTTCCGTGTGATCCGTCACCGAGCCGATCCCGACATATAAGAAGCCATCCGGTCCAAATGTGATCCCGTTCGGCTGGTTATCGACCGCGTTCAAGCAGCACGGCAGCCCGGTGATCGCTGCGGTGGTCGATCCATCCGGCAGCACGCGGAAGATCGCGCCCTGTACGGCGGTTGATCCGTCCGCGTTGGCGACCATCAGCCGCCCGCTGACGTACAAAATATCCGTCCCCGGCTGGAATGCCAGCCCGATCGGGTTGAGGATCGACTCGCTGTAGCGCGACGGTGTATCGCCATCCAGCACGTACACCGCGCCGGATCGCGTCCCGTTTTCGAGTACCGTCGCGTATAGGCGATCATCTCCCCCGTAAGTGATCTGCATCACCTGACCGGGAAAACGGGTGACATGCTCGACGCGGTAGCCTTCCGGCACGCCGATCCGCCGCTGCCAGCCGGGGAGATCATCCGCGCACGGGAAATCATCACAAGACCAACCCTCCGCCGGGATGATCGGTGCGGGCGGGTTGACGAATGCCGCCGGAGCGCCGAAATTCGACGCCGGGGTGAGCGTAACAAGCGGCGGGGTCGGAGTCGGCGCATCCTGAAACGCCCCGACCATGCCCACCGCCGCGATCAACAAGAGGATGAGGAGAACGATTTTTATGCGAATAGTTCGGCTGCCTTTACTTAGGTTAACTCTACCGCCGCATTCGAAAGGACGACGGCATCACGTTCGACGACTTTGACGCGGAAGATCACACGGTTGTCGCCATCGCGCCACATTTCGGTACGCAGCGTTTCGCCGGGGAAAACATGCTTGACGAACCGCACTTTGATCGCCTTGAAGCGTGCAGGATCATTGCCGCAGAAAGCCTTCAGCACGGCGCGCCCCGCATACCCGAACGACGATAAGCCGTGCAGAATCGGTTTTTCAAAGCCGCCCATCGCCGCCATCATCGGATCAGCGTGCAGCGGATTAATATCGCCCGAAAGCCGGTAGATCAGCGCTTGTTTCGGCGATGTCTGCTCGGTGATTACCGCGTCCGGTTCACGTTCCGGCGGCACATTCACATCACTCGACGGACCGCGATCACCACCCCACCCGCCGACTCCACGAATGAACATGGACGATTCGGTGTAGACGATTTCGCGCCCGCTTTCGTCGTAACACGGTGTACCAGTCACGACGAGCGCGCCGCTTCCTTTATCGTAAAGGGCTTTCACGCGCGGGCGGCAGGTGATCACCGCGCTTTCCGGCAGCGGCGCTTTGATCTCAAGATATTGTTCGCCGTGCAGGAGCATCATCGGGTTGTATTTCAGTCCCGGCAGATCGCCGGAAATCAGCACATCGATCAGCGCACCGGGGAATAATACGCCGAATGTCGGCAGCACGCGGAAACCCGCGCCGCTCCGCTCGTAAACAAAGCGCAGTTCATCTTGATCGACCGGATCGGCAGGCGCGCCGATACCGAGCGCGTACAGCGAGACATCACGCGGCGTATACGAGAAGGTGATCGGCGGGAACTCGTAAGCGAGAAGCTGTGCAGGATCGACGGCGGGCGCTGACATAAGGTGTCCTCAAAAGGGTTCACAAAACCAAACGATTTATCCCGCATTATACCTGATCCGCCTTGATGGGCGGCGAACGCGGAAAACCTGTTTTCATGCTAGAACGGTGTGATCGATCATTCGCGCAACAAAAGGACTCAACGATGGATCAGAACGGCTTTCTCGGCACAAGCGCGTCTCTCACGTCCGATCTCACACTGCTGGCGTATATTTTCCTACTCGTTCCCGGTATGTTGATCGGGTTCTTTTTTGCGCGGCGCAAATGGTTTGAACCGCATCACAAGCTGACCATGACGACGATCACGCTCCTAAACTGGCTGTTGATCGCCTTTGTGATGATCGTGTCGTATTCGCGTTCGGTCGCCCCTCAGATGCCGCAGGGGTTGAGCTTCCCGGAAAATCTGCTCCCGACGATCCATTTGATCACCGGGTTGACCGCGCAGATCATCGCTACCTATCTGGTGATCCGCATGTGGTTTGAAAATTCGCTGCCGGAATCGCTCAAGGTGAGCAATATCAAGCGCTACATGCGGCTGACTCTGGCGCTGTGGATGATCACCGCCGCGTTGGGGATCACAACCTATTTTGTGTGGTACAGCACCCCGGTTGATCCGGTTACGCCAGCGGTCGAAACTCCCGTTGTGACACCGGAAGCAAGCGAACCGCTCGAAACCCCCGAAGCAGGCGGGTAAAAGAAAACGCGAAGGCGCAAAGCAAGAACATTCAACCGCAATTCTTTTCCTTTGCGCCTTCTGCGGTGAAGGCAATCCTCCCTCTAGCGCGCTACAATTCGCGCTTCCAGTTCCGTCTGAATATCCCCTACAGGAGCGAGATGATCACGCTTCCACTCGATCATATCGTCGTTGCGGTCGGTTATGACCTTGACGCGGCGATGAACGATTACCGCGCGCTCGGTTTCACCGTCACCTATGGCGGCGTTCATGCCAGCGGCGCAACCCACAACGCGCTGATCTGGTTTGCGGACAGCACCTTTATCGAACTGCTCGCGCTTACGGGTAACGATCCCAAAGCGAGTGAGCTTGATTTTTCACCGCTCGTCAGCGGGCGGAGCGGCTTAACAGGCTACGCGCTCCGCTCGGCGGACTTGATCGCGGATATCGATCGGCTGCGCGCCAGCGGCGTACAGGTGGGTGATCCGGTCGAAAGCGGGCGACTGCGACCGGATGGGATGCGCTTGGCATGGCGCAACGCCTTGATCGACGGCGGCTATGCCCCGTTCTTGATCGAGTACCTGTCCCCACCGGATGATCAGCGCGTCCCGGCAGATCGACTGCTGACGACACACCGCAACGGCGTTACGCGGTTGTGCGGCGTTGATTTCGCGCGGGGGATCGTCTCGCTTGCCGCGCCGCTGACGCTGGCGGTGGATACCGTCAAGGCGTATGGGGTGATGTATCAAGCGGTTGAGGCGTGTCCCTAAGCAGTCCATTCCGAATTGGCGTCATGGGTGCACAAGGTTACACTCGCGCGCACTGCCTTCCTTTGTCGCCTACTGGATAATGCTGTGGATCAAACGACGCTGATCATTAATCGTGTGCTGCCAATTCTCCTGCTGATCGCTTTAGGGAGCGGACTCCGACGGGGTCGCATGCTTTCCGAAAATACCGTCGATGAACTGCAAAAAATCGTTGTGTACTTCGCACTCCCGGCGGTGCTGTTCACGTCGTTTCTGAATATCACGCTCGAATCGCGTTATCTGGTGCTGTTCGTCATCGTGTTCGCGCTGTGCGTGGGGCTGCTGGTGATCGGCGGCGTGCTGCGCCGTGTGCTTCACATTGATCACCCGTATTTTCCGTTTTTGATTACCGGCTTTGAATACGGGCTGCTCGGCGTGAGTTTGTTCGGCAGTGCTTACGGGCTGGAGAATGTCGGGTATATCGCCGTCGTCGATCTGGGACACGAGACATTTATCTGGTTCGTGTTTTTGGCGTTACTGCTCATGCGGCGTGATGGGCTGACCCGCCCCGCTGAACTCGCCGTATCGATCGTGCGCTCACCTGTGATCATCGCTATTGTGAGCGGAATTGCGCTGAATTTGCTTGGCGCGCGGGAATTTCTGACCAACAGCGCGATCACGGGCGGAATCCTCAACACGATGCAGTTTCTCAGCAGTATCACCGTCCCGCTGATCTTGATCATCGTCGGCTACAGCATCCGCATAGATCGGCAAAACCTCCGCGATGCGGCGCTCACCGTTGGGCTGCGCATGCTGATCATAATTCCGCTCGTCGTTGTGCTGAATGCCGTTGTGATCAACGGGCTGTTGGGGCTTGATGTTCCGTTTCAGGCGGCGCTGTTCACGCTCTTGATCCTGCCGCCGCCGTTCATCGTGCCGCTGTATATGCCCTCAACGATGAGCGACGAACGCCAATACGTCAATACAGTGCTGACGTTATCCACCGTCGTGACGATTGTGCTGTTCGTCGTGTATTTCATCGCTAACCCGGTACTGTAGATGCTAGGTCGCCTGTTCAACCGGGATCGACTGCCGAAGCTCCCACAAATTGCCTTCGGGATCGGCAAAATACGCGGTTCGGTATCCCCACGGTTTGCTCACCGGCGGGCGAACGAATTCGAGTCCTTTCGCCGTGAGCGCGTGATACACGGCATCGACATCTTCGACATCCGCACACATCATCACACGGTGACTCGCCGCTTGATCGAGTCCGAATGCCTGTTCACCGACCATGCCCACCGCGGTGGCGATGTTCACGATTGCGAAATCCTGATCTTCAAAGCGGAAGGCGTAAGAAACGGGATCGCTAAATGTGACCGGGATACCGAGCGTATCCCGATAAAACATCATGCACTTATTCAGGTCTTGCACGAACAACACCACCGCGCTGACTTTGCGAATCGTCATGAATATCTCCCGTTTGCACCCTTGCTGGACTTGACAAGTTTACCCGCCCTTGCGGTGAAATGCAAACACCTGTTCTATTTTGATATTCAATCGAGACAAGCGCAGTGTGCGTAATCTTGCACAAATGTTAACATTCAGGGCTAGATGAAAGTGCTTTATATCGCCATAATCAACATGACTTAACACCGCTAGAGAGGATGGTTCTTCGTGGATTTACTTGAATATCAGGGCAAGCAGTACTTCGCCCGTTATGGACTGCCCGTCTCCCCCGGCGATGTCGCCGATACCGTCGAACGTGCCGTCGAGGTCGCCCGTCAAATTGGCGCATTCCCGGTCGTCTTAAAAGCACAGGTGCAGATTGGCGGGCGCGGCAAACAAGGCGGTATTCAGATCGCCAACAATTTGGACGAAGTGCGCCAGCATGCCGAATTCATCCTCAACCTGATCATCAAGGATCGCTCCGGGCTGATCGGCTATCCGGTTAAGCGGCTGTGGATCGAAAAAGCATCGGACATCAAGCGCGAATATTACGTCTCGTTTACGCTCGACCGCAGCGCCAAGCAGTATCTCGGCATCCTTTCGGCAAAGGGTGGAGTCGATATTGAACAGGTCGCCGCCGTCGAACCGGAAGCGATCGCGCGGCTGCACATTAACCCGCTCGATGGGCTGACTCGTGAAGTCTGCACCGACTGGGTGAAGCGCGCCCAATTGGACGAAGAAGCGAACGAAGGCGCGGTTGAAGTGCTGCTGCGCTTGTACGACGTATTCACCAAAGGTGACTGCGATCTGGCGGAAATTAACCCGCTGATTTTGACCCCGGACGGGCATGTTCACGCGCTGGATGCGAAAGTCACACTGGATGACGCCGCCGAATATCGCCACCCGGAATGGGAAGCGTTCAAGGGCGTGATCGAGCTGGACGGGCGCGAAAAACTCGCCGCCGAAAAGGGTCTGCAATATATCGGACTCGATGGCACGGTTGGCATTATCGCCAACGGTGCGGGCTTGGCGATGAGCACGCTTGATACGGTCAAGCAGGTAGGCGGATCGGCGGCGAACTTCCTTGATATTGGCGGCGGCGCAAGCGCGGAAACCGTGACAGCGGCGCTCGAAGTGATCAACACTGACCCGAACGTGAAAGCGATCCTGATCAACATTTTCGGCGGCGTTACATGGGGTGATAAAGTCGCGTCGGGCATCGTCGAAGCGCTTGGGAACGTCAACCTAGCCGCGCCGCTGGTGATCCGCATCGACGGCACACGGGCGGCAGAAGGGCGCGCCATCCTTGAAAAACACTTAAACGAGCGCGTCATGATGGCGCGGACGATGGTCGAAGCAGCGCGGAAAGCGGTCGAACTGGCGGCGAAGGGATAATCATGTCGATCTGGGTTGATGAAAATACAAAAGTTGTCGTACAGGGACTCACAGGCAGTCAGGGGCGTTATTACGGGCTTCTGAATCAGTCTCAGGGTACAAAAGTCGTCGCTGGAACGAATCCGCGCAAGGCGGGCGAAAATGTCGAAGGTATTCCGATTTACGCGACCGTGCGTGATGCAGTCGAAAAAGCAGGCGCGAACGCCTCGTTCGTGATCGTTCCGGCGCAGTTCGCGGCGGATGCGATTGTCGAAGCGGCGGAAGGCGGTGTCGGGTTGATCGTGTGCGTGACGGAACACATCCCGATGCACGACGAAGCACGCGTCCATAACCTGCTTAAGCGCGATTTCCCGAATGTCCGCTTGATCGGTCCGAACTGCTCCGGCATCCTCAGCCCCGGCAAGTGCAACATCGGCTTTACCCCGGCTCAGGTGAGCAAACCCGGCTCGGTCGGCATTGTCAGCCGCTCAGGGACACTCGCTTACCAGTCCGTCTTTGAACTGACGGAGATCGGCATCGGGCAAACGACGTGCGTCGGCATCGGCGGCGATCCTGTCCCCGGTACGTCGTTCATCGACTGCCTTGACGCATTCTTCAATGATCCCGAAACCGAAGGCGTGATCCTGATCGGTGAAATCGGCGGATCGGCGGAAGAAGAAGCGGCAGAATTCATGGCATCTCATCCAAAGAAGAAGCCCGTCGTCGCTTATATCGCGGGCGTGACTGCGCCCCCCGGTAAAAAGATGGGACACGCGGGCGCGATCGTGAGCGGCAACAAAGGCACGGCGCAAGGCAAGATGAAAGCATTAGAAGCGGCGGGCGCGATCGTCGCACCCAACCCGACCGAACTCGGCACGCTGATGAAGAAGGCGTTGGGACGGGGATAACCCAAAAGCACGTATGCGATAACAAGGGGGATGGGAAGCCATCCCCTTTTTGTTTCCTTTTGATGACCGCACTTTCCGACTATCCGTGACTCTGCGCGCTTGCGGTATGATCAGGGGAACGCCTGTCTAGAAAGGTACAGTATGCGTAAACTGATCTTTGCGGCATTCGTTCTGCTGGTTGTTCCGGCGCTCGCGTTCGCGCAGAGCGGCACCCCCGGCGATCCGGGTGTCGGTGATTCGTACTATCCCGAATTTGGCAACGGCGGCTACGATGTCACCCATTACACGCTTGATCTCAGCGCCGATGTGGAGACGAACACAATTGAAAGCGTCGTCACCATCGAAGCAACTGCCACACAAGATTTGAGCACTTTCAATCTCGATCTGGTCGGGCTGGAAGTCGAGTCCGTCACCGTGAACGATCAAGAAGCGGATCATAAACGTGACGGGCAAGAACTCACAGTCACGCCCGCCGATGTACTGCTTGAAGGCGATTCGTTTACTGTCGTGATCGCGTACAGCGGCGAACCGGAAGAAATGACGAGTGTCGCGCTCCCCGTGCTGACCGGATGGATCTGGTACGGCGACGGCATCATGGTGATCAGCGAACCGGACGGGACAGCGAGTTATGTTCCGGTCAACGATCATCCGCTCGATAAAGCGACGTGGACACTCCGCGTCACCGTGCCGAAGCCTTACGAAGTGGCAATGAACGGCGTCGTCACCGAAATTATCGACAACGGCGACACAACGACGACGGTCAGCGAAGTGAATCAACCGATGGCGAGTTATCTGCTCACCATCAACATCGGTGAATTTGATCTCGTCGAAGAAGCCGGAACAAACGGCGTGCCGATCCGCAACTATTTTGATGTCACGCTGCCGGACGAACTCCGCGAACCGTTTGACCTGCAAGACGAGATGATCGGCTGTTACGAAAACCTGTTCGGTGAATACCCGTTTGATGTCTACGGCGCAGTGGTGATCAACACGGAAACAGGAACAGCGCTGGAAAATCAAACGCTGTCGCTTTTCGGCGCGGATATGCTCGATCCGGCTTATGGTGATTATGCTGAACTCGTGATCGCGCATGAGCTTCTGCATCAATGGTTTGGTGACAGTGTGAGCGTCGGGGACTGGAGCGATATTTGGCTCAACGAGGGTTGGGCGACGTATGGCGAAGGGCTGTGGATCGAGTGTAATGAAGGCGCGGATGCGCTGGAAGAGTGGGCGATTGAAAGCTACGACTACGCCGAATATGCCGAGATGCTTCCGCCGGGAGACGTCCCCGCCGATGATCTATTCAACGAAAGCGTGTACGTGCGCGGCGGACTCACGCTGCATGCGCTGCGCTTAACGATTGGCGACGATGCTTTCTTCACGGTCGGGCGCGAATGGCTGGAACGCTACCGCGACAGCACCGCGACGACGGACGACTTTATCGCGCTGGTGGAAGAAATCAGCGGCGAAGATCTATCGGATTTCTTTGATGCATGGCTGTACGAAGACCAGATTCCGGAACTGCCGTAAAAGCCTGAACCGCAGAGGAAGATCGTTATGAAAGTCTGGCACATCGGCGTATTGTTTCTACTGCTGCTGACTGCCGCGTGTGGTCGTGTCAGCGTCAACCGCGATGAGAACTACAACTATGTGACCGTCACGCTGAACGAACCGGAAGTCGCCGCCGTGATCGTGCAGTTGATCACGCAAACCGAGCGCGGACTGCTGCAAACCGCATCGGCGGATCTGCGCTCCGGTGAGATCATCGTGACGGGGACAGCCATACAAAATGGGCAGACTTACGACGGTTCGCTCACGATCGCCATGTCAAGCGATGGAAATGGGCTGCAAGTCCGCGTCACATCGTTCAACTTTGCCGGATTTACCGCCGATCAAGCGCGCTTGGACGAATTTAATGCCAATCTCGCGGCATCCATCTCAACGCGCGCTGATTCGCGGAGTATCGAGGCGGTTGTTTCCGAGGTGAGCATCACGGACACATCGTTAGCGGTGACGATCCGTACGCCGCGCAGGAACTAGAATTCTCTCCATCTCCTATCCCCCTCTCAGATCATGGGTTCGTGAGGGGGACGGTTGACATTCGCAGACGCTCCGACTACGCTAAGGGTGTGCGGGTCGAAGTAAGTGGGTTATCTGGTTAAAGCAGGTTCGAACCCTGCCATCGCCTCCTCACGGAGATGATTGGCAAATCCCATTTGCGTTCCTTATCCGCACTTCTTTGATTACCGAATCGCTTCCGCAACCTGACGCGCCGCCAATCGTCCATCATGTACCTGCTGCTCGATACGTTTGGCGCGGTAATCGCTCCCCGCGATCCGCACCTGCGGCGGAAGCAGTTGATCGACGCGGTTCATCACGGCGGCGTGTTCCGGCAAATAGCGCGTAAGCGGATCAGATTCCGCCCAGTAATACACCCACGTCATCACCGGATCAGCCGTTGTCGGGATCAGGGTGCGCGCTTCAGCGATCAGCGCGGCGGGATCGGGCATGATCGGCGTTTCGAGCCGGATACCGACCCGTACCAAGCGATGCTCTACCGGAACGCGATCAGGAAAGTCATAGGTTTCGACAAACTTAGCCTGCGGTACATCCAGCACGGCGATCGACGGATCAAAGTCAGCGGCACGGTAGCCCAACTGCACGCGCGCGATGTGATCGTAGGTGTAATCGTCGAGCAGGAGCGCCGCTTCCGGGCTAAGGGTGTAGATCAAATGGCTGATGTGGCGCGCCGGAACGGTGACGATCACGCCCTGCGCTTGCAGCAGCAGCCCATTTTCGAGACATACGCCGATTCCGCCGCCCGTTGTTTCCAATGCGCCCACGCTGCTTACTGCCATGCGCGTCATCACCGGATGCGTGATCCGCGCCGCGAGTGCATCCGTCAGCGTTTGTGTCCCATCTTTGAAGATCGCCAATCGTCCATCGCGATAGCGCCCAACATAGCGGATCGCGTCGGCAAGTCCGAGCGGTTCCAAAAAATCCCACGCGCCGTATTTTTCCAGCACAAACTGCGTACCGTCGAGCGTAAATCCTGCGCGGCGTTCGGTTTTGATCGCGCCGCCGAGCCGGGGTTTAACTTCGATCAATGTGTAGGGAATACGGAGCGTTTCAAGCTCCCATGCGGCAGAAAGACCAGTCAAACCGCCGCCGATGATGATGATGGGGGTCATGGGGGTAAATTCTGTTGTGATTACCAAGGCGAGACACAGTGTTCACGCCAATCATACAATGAAAACGCTAATCAGCCTTTTTTGATGGCTTTCCCGCACTCCGAACATGCTTGATCATGCTGCGAGAGGATGCCGCCGCATTCACATGTCCAGCGCGCTTTTTCTTCCAGTAAAAATGCTTCTGTACCGATCGCTTTGCGGCGCCGCCCGTTCTCGATCGGGCTGACGTGATACTGTTCCCGGTAGCGCTTATCCATCCGTTTGATTGTCGTACAGGGGAACTCGGCACATTCGGCGCAAAACGCGACGTGATGGGCATCGGCGCACGATTTGATCGAACAGACGGCGCAGTGTTTCGGCTTCCCCCCGCCCACAGAACAGCACCCCGGGCAGGAGTTTTTGCTGCGTACATGGGCGTAGCACGCTAAACAGGTAACGCCACATGGGGCGAGCAGGGTTGCAGCGAGGTTATCAGGCATCTTCATAGCAGCGCTCCCGTACAGACTGACCCATCTCGATCCTACAAAAAAGGAGGCACAGTTGACCCGTGCCTCCTGACATTAAGATCGCTGTCAGTTGTCGCTTTTACGCGCCGTACTTGACCAAGCGTTTCGCGTGTGCCAGCGCCATCTGCATCAAGTCTGCTGCCGGGAACTGACCGAGCGCGCCGTGCATGCACTCGCGTTCGCCGTATGCCTCAACACGATCCGGCATATGGGTTTCCGGCGCATAAAGCAGCGTCGGGACGGGATGCCATGAATGCGCGCGATACTTGGCGGGGGTGCTGTGATCGCCGGTGATGATCAACACATCGGGATTTGCTTCTAGCAGGATCGGCAGCGCCGCGTCCACCTGTTCGATCACCTTGACTTTGCCGTCAAAGTTGCCGTCTTCGCCCCGGCTGTCGGTCGGCTTGATGTGGACGAACACGAAATCGTAGGTTTTCAGCGCTTCCGCCACGCGGCGGAATTCATCGGCGGGGGTGTCTTCGTGTTCGGTGTGGAGCACATCCATACCGACCAAGCGCGCAACACCGCGATACATCGGATAAACCGCCACACATGCCGCCTTGAGTTTGTACACATCGCTGTACTTCGGCAGACGCGGATCGGTCGCAAAGCCGCGCAGCGTGACCATATTGGCGGGTTCGTGACCCTTCAAACGCTTGCCCGCTTCGGCGATCCACTGGTTGACCAACTTGGCGGTGTATTCCGCTTCGGGGATCGATGCTTTCGCCGGAAGCGGCGGCACACCGGTAATCTGCGGATCGGTGTCCTCGATTTCCGGGTTCAAACCTGCACCGCGCAGCACGAGCGCAAAACGATAACCTTCCGCGATTTGCACTTCGGCTGTCACGCCGCCCTCAAGCTGAATCCCTTTGAGCAGTTCGACGCGCTTTGCACCTTCTTCGGTGTCGATGCGTCCGGCGCGGCGGTCGGTGATCTTGCCGTCACCATCAACGGTGCAGAAGTTCCCACGCACCGCGACATCGCCTTCGCTCACTTCCAAACCGATGCCGATTCCTTCAAGCACGCCGCGCCCGATGTCGTACACGAGCGGGTCATACCCGAACAGCGCCAGATGCGCCGGACCTGAACCGGGGGCGATTCCCCGCGCGACGGGAATACTTAAACCGACGCTGCCTTCGCGTGCGAGTTTGTCCATGTTCGGCTTGTACGCGGTTTCCAGTTCGGTAAAGCCGCCCGATGTCATCGGCAAGCCGCCTAGACCATCCATGACAAGGAGGACGATTTTGCCCCCTTCATTGACGGTCAAGCGGCGCATCAAGTCAAAATTCGCCATGTGTTACGCCTCTCTCTCTAATGGCTGAACTACAAGCCGTCGATGATACCGCAATCTGCCGGATGTGGGGCGGGCGCTTGAACGAGTCGGCACATTTGACAGTATGATCGACATACAAAGAGGATGACTTGCAGACGCAGTTTATCATTCGCCGCCTATATGCAATAAGGAGTGTCGTGTATGACGATCGCGCCGATTACCGATGAGGTATTGATCGCCGCCAAACCTGATGTGATCTTCCCGGCATTTTTGGAAATGCAGCATTTGAATCGCTGGCTGTGTAACCATTCAGATTTGCATTATCGCGCACGTGAGAACGGCTTTTATTATTTCGGTTGGAACGATAATTATCAGGTCGTTGGCAAGTTTAAGGTAATCGATCCGCCGCATCGTGTGGTGATCACATGGCAGGGCGGCGGCGAACCCGTCACGGAAGTTGAATACACGCTCGAACCGGCGGACGGCGGCACGCGGGTAAAGATGACGCACAGCGGCTACGGCGAAAATGACGCGCAGCTCCGCGAAAATCACCGCCGGGGATGGGAAGGCATGCTGAACGACCTGAAGGCATTGATCGAAACTGGATTCGATGCACGGCTGTACCGCCGTCCGATGCTCGGCGTGTTTATCGATGCGCTCACACCGGAACGTAAAGCCGCGCTCGGCGTTCCGGTCGATCACGGCATTGTGATCGGCGGCGTGATGGATGGCATGGGAGCGCAGCGCGCCGGACTGCAAAAAGATGATGTGATTGTCGAACTCAACGGCGTGCCGATGCGCACGTTTGACGACATCAGCGCGGCGTATAAAGGCAAAAACGGCGGCGACCGCGTGCCGGTGACGTTCTATCGCGGCGCGGAAAAGCATCAGGTTGAAATGGAACTGGGTAAACGCTCAGTGCCGGAACTGCCGCACACCGTCGCGGAACTGGCGGCGCGTATGCTGGAAAAATACGACGGAGTCGCCGCTGAACTGGACGGACTGATCAAGGGTGTGCCAGAGCATACGCTTGCAGCCGCCCCCAAACCCGGTGAATGGAGCGTAAACCAGAATCTCGCCCATCTGATCTGGTCGGAGCGTTTCTTGCAAGCGGATATGTGGAATGTCTACGGGGGTGGTTTTGGCATCGATTGGCCCGATAACAATGTGCTTCAGCTTGCAGGCATTCTGGCGAATCACCCAACCAGCGCCGATCTAGTGGGAGAACTCAAGCGCGCATTTACCGCAACCATTGCGATGATCAAGACCATGCCGCCCGAAACCATCGATCGCAGAGTGGTCTTTATACGAATCGCTGAAACTGTGAACGGATATCTGGATCACATCCGCGAACACAGCGAACAAATCCGCGAAACACTCGAACAGCTTGGCGTCAAGAAAGCGGAAGCGGCAAGTTAAGGTAAAAATAACATCCTCCCCTGATCCTTTCCCCGCCTGCGTGGGCTGAGAGGATCAGGGGTGATACACGACTGCTACGGAGCGCATTCCAGATCAAGAAGCGATCGCGCGAATATGCCCGCCAGCGGATCGGCATTCAAATCCGCGCTGTAGATTGACCAATTCGGATCGGGTTCGACGGCATCCCCTACCGGCACATTTGAGCGGCGCATCACAAAACAGCCGATAAAATACTGTGGATCGTCAGCACGGCGTGTCACGTTGAGCAGTACCGGAAGCGTGCTGTAGATCGTCCCCGCCGCACCTTCGCTCAAGCCCGCCAAGTGGACATAAATTTCCATATCCGCCACATCAGAAAATCCTGCGCTGAACTGCTCAAGGGTTTGATCGAGCGGCGCTGACCAGTAGTCATACGCACGGGCGTAATCCTGAAGCACGATCGCGTTGTAATACGCCGTGAGCAAGTCTTCGGGCGTGAGGCGGTTTTCGTAGACGCCCATTTCGGCGATCGGGGTGCTGTTTTCGCATACATTGTCGAGCAGGTCGAGATTCTCAATCGAGACGCTGTAAACATCCGCGCTGTACAAATGCCAGTTGGGATCAGGTTCGGGGTTATTCCCCTCCGGCACATTCGATTTGCGGGCGACAAAACAGGCGACATAGGTCGGCGGTGTGGCGTTGTCGTTGGTTGTGGCGAGCAGCATGGCGGGAATGGATGCAAAAATGCTCCCCGCCGCTCCTTCGGACATGATCGGCAAACGGGCAATGACATCGACACGATCTGTTCCGGCAAAGCCCGCCGCGAACTGATCAAGCGTTTGATCGTCCGGTGGATTGCGCCAATAGCCGTAAGCGCGGGTGTAATCGCGCAGATTGATCGCGTTGTAATATGCCGTGAGCAGGTTCAGCGGCGAGGTTTGATCGGTAAACGGGAAATCATCCGCCTGCACAGGAGACACGATAAGGAAAGCGGCAGTGAGTACGAGGAGTGAACGAAACACACTGAGACGCATGACTTGACCCTTTCGAGATGCCCGATAAGTTGGAGTATAGCAAATGAAAAAGGGCAGCCAATTCGCTGCCCCCTGTGCCACAACGTGATGTGTGATAACCGTCTAGCGCGGTGGACGATACTGCGGGTTCTCGCGGACGATCAGCGCGGCGGCGTTTTCGCTGCGTGGGTCGCTGATGTGATCGTAGAGAATGCCGCGCACCTCAAATCCCATTTTCAACTGTGCCGAAAGCGTCGGATCCATCAGCCGCCCCTGCGAAACGCGCAGCATATACTGGGCAACACTCAGGTGTTCGCTGTGCAGTTCATACCCCGGAAGCAGCGCCCCGGCGATTTCGCCGCGCAAATTCAGGAGTCGTGCTGTTTCGCGGCGCGCTTCGTAGAGTTTGCGCGCGATTTTCAGCCCCCGGAACTGCGGATGAACACTCATATCGACGCCATACAGCCATTCCCCATGCGGATCGTGGTTGGTCAGCCACCCGCCGGAGATCGCTTCAACATACGTGTGTTCGATATCATCAAAGTCGAAGTGGGTGCGGAAGGTGCTCGTCGACCCAACCACCATATCGCGCCCTTCGAGATGCGCGATAGCGACGAACTGCCCTTCTGGGAATAACTCAAGGTGCTTCAGGTATTTCTGCGCGCTGAACAACTCATCTGGCGCAAGGGTGGGGAAAACGATGTGCTGGAGTTTTTCGAGCGAGCGGACATGTTCCGTGCTCGTATGTCTAATCGTGACCTGAATATGCTCGTGCTTCGTGTGCTTGTGTGAATCAGGTTGTGGGCGTACGTCGCCCGCGCTCGGTTGAGCGTACGTAATCATGGCGAAATGCCTCCAAAGAATACGGTTTTTGGCTCAAGGAACTCGTTAAGTCCTTCTTCTCCGCACACGCGCCCGATCCCACTCATTTTAACTCCACCGAAGGGCGCTTCCGGCGTTGAGGGCAGCCACTCATTGATCGCAATCATCCCGTATTCAAGCTCCTCGTACAGTTTCGTACTCAACTTTAGGTTATTCGTTTGAGCATAAGCGACTAACCCGTATTCGGTATCGTTCGCCAAATGGATCACTTCATCCACATCGCTGAACGGGATAACCGGAAGCACGGGACCGAAAATTTCTTCCCGATAGATCGGCATCGTCGGGTTGACGTTGGCGATCACCGTTGGTTTATAGAAGTAACCTTGCGCCAGATGATCGGGGCGGCTGCCTCCGGTCAAAACCTGCGCGCCCTGTGCGAGACTGGCGGTCACGAGCGCTTCCACGCGTTCGCGCTGCCGGGCATTGATCAGCGGTCCAACATCGGTCGTGGTATCTAACCCGCTACCGATGCGAAGTTGATCGGCGATGGTCGTCACGCGGTCGAGAAATTCTTCGGCGATGCTGCTGTGAACGTAATAGCGCTGCGGCGCGACGCACACCTGACCATTGTTGCGTACTTTCGTCGCAATCGATTCGCGCGCCACCTGCTCGACATCCACATCCGGGAAGATCAAGACCGGCGCGTTTCCGCCCAGTTCCAGCGATAGACGGGTAACCGTTTTCGACGCACCCTCCATCAACAGCTTGCCAACTCGTGTGCTGCCCGTAAAGCTGATATGACGCACACGGGAATCATTCAAGAACGCCTGACCCTGCGTATCAGGGTCGCCGTTGATCACATTGATCACGCCGTCGGGGATTCCTGCCTCGACGAGCGCACGCGCCAGCAGCATCGCCGAACGCGGCGTAAATTCGCTTGGACGACCGACGACGGTACAACCCGCCGCGAGTGCCGCCGCCCATGAGCGCGCGATGTTGTAAACAGGGAAATTCCATGCGCTGATCGACGCGACGACGCCGAGCGGCTGATGCACCACCATAATCCGGCGGTCAGCGCGGCGGGACGGGATCACCCGCCCGTAATGGCGCTTGACTTCTTCGGCGAACCATTCGTATAAGTTCGCGCCTGTCTGCCATTCGCCCGTCGATTCACGCAGCGGTTTACCGCATTCTTCGGTGGTGATGCGCGCCAACTCGTCGACTCGATCACGAATCCATGCCGCCGCTTTCATCAGGACGGCGGCGCGTTCATAAGCCGTCTTGCGCGACCACGCCGGATAAGCCGCCGCCGCCGCATCAACAGCGGCGCGTGCGTCCGCGCCATCGCCAAACGGAATTACGCCGATGATTTGTTCAGTAGCCGGGTTGATCAAATCCCATGTGCCGCCGTTGATCGCATCCGTCCATTGTCCGTTGATCAACTGCTTATAGAGGTATGCCGCCATGCGTTTCCATTCAGGTGCCGTGACCGTTTGTGACAAAATTCTCAATTATTACAAGAATACTGCATTTTTTTAGTAGGTCTTTTTCCACTCTACCACACATTCATGAGCGGAAACAATCCCTCAACAGGCTTTTTGCGCCAAAACAGGGGTCGTTTTTTGTGAATTGCGTAAATTTTGCGTTGGCGCTTTGCTATCGTACCGCTC
>CALBRY010000183.1 GCA_937927665.1 uncultured Chloroflexota bacterium | reverse complement strand
CGTTAGCGGCAGGTTGACAGGATTCAAAAGAACAGACGATCTGGGTTATGTCGAACATATGTGCTATCCTAGTTTCACTTATTGCAGCTTCGAAAGGGGGCGAAGCACTGGTGAACACGAAGGAAATGCCGACTAAGCCCGGGACAATCTACGAGAGAATTAACGCGGCAGCAGAGCAAATCAGCGAGGCGCGCCGCGCACAATCGACAACGTGGTGGCAGAACCGCCGTTTGTGGTCGAACCACGAAACATGGCGCAGCGAAACTGAGGCGGAAGCATTCGAGAATATTTTCGAATCATGCCCACGGCGTCCGGGTGATCCGTTGACGCGGTTTGAGCGCGGCGAAAACGCGCACCTGATGCGTACCGTCGTCCATGCGGTTTTGAAAGAGATGCGCGATAGTGCGCCGCGGCACCGCCGCAGAAAACCCAAACGCGCACCCGTTCCGGCACGTAAACCACGCGGATCGAAACGGGTCTAGCCGTACCCACAAAGGGCGGCTATCCTGAAAATCGTGTCGTTAGCCGCCAAGCCAATGAGGATGTGATGACCTACCTGATTCGAACCGCCGATGCTTCGGATGCCGCTGTGATTGCCCATCACCGCCGCGCGATGTTTGAGGAAATGCAGATCAAGGGCGCGATGGACATGATGGAATTTGCATTCCGCGATTGGGTCGCGGAGCAAATCGAGCGTGAGTTGTATCGCGGGTGGTTGGTCATCACGGAAACAAATGAAGTTGTTGCGGGGGCAGGTGCGCGCTTGATCGAATGGGCACCGACACCTGCCTTCCCGCGTACTCACACGCAGCCGTATATCTTGAATGTGTATGTTGAACCGCCGCACCGCCGCCGGGGACTCGCCCGGATGTTGATGGAAACGATCATCGCATGGGGGCAGGAACAGGGACACCCGACTCTCGCGCTTCACGCGAGTGAGTTCGGGCGTCCGTTGTATGAGCAGTTGGGCTTTTATGGCACCAATGAGATGCGGTTACATTTGCGCCTGTAGACGCGGTTTACGGCGCGGCGGTCGCTTCCGGTTCGGCAAGTGAAGCGGGCAAATCGAGCATACGGCGGATTTCGTGCAGGGTGCGGATGGCTAACAAATTACGGAGAGTCGCGCCATAAAATGACTCGTCCGCCCCTGTAAACTTGAGATGCTGCGCGCCGCTGTGCAGCATATGAATTCCATCCACATCCAGCCCGAAGGCGGGCAGCGGACGCGCCGCTAACCACAGGTTGATCACCGGAACGTTAAACTCCGCGCCAATATCGAGGATCGCCGTATTGAAGGCGACCGCCTGCCGCCACAAGTCCGAATTTTCATCCCAGCTAAACGTGAACAAGACCGGAATCACGCCCGCATCGAGCGATGCTTGCACGATCTGTCGATACGTCTGCGCGAAGAATTCGGTGCCGACGTGCAAAATATCGTTTGAGCCAAATTGAATCAGGGCGATGCTGGGACGCTTGACGCGGTATTCGCACACAAGCGCGGTTTCGCCGCTCTCGCAGCGTGATGAATCCGCCCAGAGCGGATCAAAAACGGTATAAGTCGCCATGCCGACGCTTGCCGCAAGGCTCGGCTCGGCGGCGCTTGCCCCGTAATAGCTGACCGTTTCTGCAAGGTAATCGTATACGCCCAACTCAATCGGCGGCGCTGCCATTGGCGTTAGGTAGAGCGGATCGGCGCTCAAGCTGTCGCCAACTTTGGTGAAGGCATCAGGGCGCATCCCTGCCGCTTGACCGCGCGCAAAAATTGCCCGCACATTATCGAGCAGCACCCCATCGAGGCGCGGGATCACAGGCGCACTGAGGAGACGCGCCAGCGCCGGATAGCTGCCGGGATCGGCGTCCATCACATCGCTGTTTTCGTAAACCTGACTCATCCTCAGTTCAGGGTTGAGATCGAGATAGCCGGAAAATACCCAACCTTCGAGCGCAATTGATCCATCGGCGCGGGGATACTGCACAAACAGCCAATTTCCGATGCGGTTACGCTGCACGACGCGGATCGATGCGCCGCCGGGGATCGTGCCGACCTGCAAAAATGTTGAGCCGGGTCCCGAACGCACATTGATCTGACGGGTGGGAACGGCGACGAAGGGATCGCTTTGCGCCGCGCTGATCGATGCGCTCAACAGGAGGGCGATCACCAACAGGAGTACAAAGCGGCGCGGACGAAATCGAAACATACGGGGAATCCTCAGCAAATGACGCGATTGTTATTGTAGCGGAAAAAGAAACGCGCCTCACAGGGGTGAGGCGCAGTTTGTCTAAAACGTCACATCGAGGGATTTTAAGCCGCGTAGGAGCGTACTTTCTGACCATTCGAGGCGGTCATGCATTCCCGACGCAAGCTGAACATGCGGCAGGCGTGCCAGCAGGGTATTGATCGCGATCGCGCCTTCCATACGCGCCAGCGGAGCGCCGAGGCAGTAGTGAATCCCGTTGCCGAATCCGAGATGCTTGTTCGGCTCGCGGGTGATGTCAAAGGTGTTGGGATTCTCGAAAACTTCCGGATCACGATTTCCGGCGTACAGCGAAATCGTGACGATATCCCCCTGCGGAATTTCGATTCCGGCGATTGACAGGTTCTCAATGGCGATCCGCCACATCGCTTGATCGACCGGTCCTTCGTAGCGGAGCATTTCTTCAACCGCCGTGCGGATCAATTCCGGTTTCGCCTGTAGTTTCGCCCGCTGATCGGGATGATCGAACAGCGCCAACATACCGTTACCGATCAGGTTAACGGTGGTTTCGTGACCCGCCACCAACAGCAGAAAGATCATGCTGAGGAGTTCTTCGCGGTCGAGCTTATCCCCTGCTTCTTCCGCGTGCAGCAGATTTGTCAGCAGATCAGGCTGCGGGCGGGCGAGTTTTTCTTCGCTTAAATTGTTGATGTACATCACGAACTCGAACGCGGCGGTCGCCATTTCGGATTCGTCTGTGCCAAACACGAGCGTTTTTGTCCAGCGGCGGAAATCGTCTTGATCGCTGATCGGGACGCCGAGCAGTTCCGCGATCACGGTGATCGGCAGCGGAAAACCGTAA
>CALBRY010000182.1 GCA_937927665.1 uncultured Chloroflexota bacterium | reverse complement strand
CCAGCCAATACGCGAGATAATCCGGCAGCAGATCAGGGAGCACCCGGCTGGTGGAAGCGTGATCGATCAGGGCTTGCCGGATCGCAGACGCGGGGTATTCAGCAAACAACTGCGCGGCGGGATCATCCTCGCTCATCAAGTCACGCATAACCTGATCGGCGGTGCGTTCAAGTAAGATCGCCGCGTCGTCTTCTTCCAATACGGTGAACTGCGGATCGATTGCGGCTTCGGCGGCGTTGGCGCGCAAAATTGACGCACACAGCGCATGAATCGTGCCGATGCGCGCACCTTCCATGGATGCCCATAAACGCTGCCAGCGGGCACGCGCGTCGTCATCAAGCGCCTTCTGGGCGCGGGTTTCGAGTTCGCGGCGCACGCGGGCGCGCATTTCTGCTGCCGCTTTGGTTGTAAAGGTGATGGCAACGATCGCATTCAGCGCCCAATCCGGGTGAACATCAAGCAAATGCAGAAAACGTTCAACCAGCACAAACGTTTTGCCTGATCCCGCACCCGCGACGACGATCAAATTGCGATCGAGCGTCGTGATAGCGGCTTTTTGTTCAGGCGTGCGGGTGTCTTGGCTCATGACGGGAGCGCCTTTTTCCGGTGGGTCATCGACATGCGGCAGAATTGATGATAGTCACACGCACCGGAGCACAACCCCTCTTGGGCGGCGCTGGCACGGGCAGCGAAATTCCCAACGCGCCCCGCTTGAAGATTGGCGGCAAGATGCGCGATACCTTGATCGATGACGGCGGCATCTTTCTCATCATTCGGCTTGAGAACGCCGCTCGTCGTCTCGTTGGTAACATGGATAAACATGCCGCCCGCGATGTCGAGCGGTTCCGGTTCACTCTTGATCATTTCCTGCACGGCAAGCAGATAAATCATCATCTGGAACACGCGCCCCCGTTCGATTTCGCGGTTCGGGATCGGTGTTGTGCCAGTTTTGTAATCGATCACGATCAGTTTATCGCCATCCGCCGCGCTGATGCGATCGATCCGGTCGATATATCCGCGCACACGCATGACATGATCGCCAATTTGCAGCGAGATTACCCCATCGGGACTAAACGGCGTTTCGAGCTTGTACGGGCGGCGTTCCCCGCTGGCGAAACGTTTCCCGGTCTTGAACGCGTCGTTCAGGTCGGCTTTCACGAGCCGCTTAACCTGTCGCACGATCGCCGCCGATTCTTCGCGCCACAGTGCCGATCGTGCAAATCCGAAGCGTTCCGGCGCGGAGGGCAGCAAAACCGCTGCTTCTTCGTCGATAATGCGGAGCGCGTCCGCTTCGGCATCGGGCGTGATTTGATCGATACGCGCATACACCTTTTCAAGCAAATAATGGACGATATTTCCAAATTGGAGGCTGTCCATTCCTGTTTCCGGGTCTTTGCGCTTCTCCAGCTTGAGCATACGCCGCGCGTAAAAGCGGAACGGGCATTTGCCATAATCCGAAAGCTGCGATGCGCTCCACACCCGATCCGCACCTAACACCTGATCGAGATGTGTTTTCAGCGTCGGATGTGTGATCACCCCGGAATAGCGATCATGTGGCAGATGTGCCGACATTCGCGCCCGTTCGATGCGCCAACCACATTGCAGCCGACTCCAACGTGCCGGGTGGGCTGTTTTCAACCATGCGGCGGCGGATGCGCCTTCTTTTACATCAGCGGCGGCGATCATCGCTTCGGTGAAATCGGCGGCATCCTGCGCGCTGACTGCCTGCCCCGGTTTGATGTGAATATGCGCGCTGTTCGGCAGAATATCACGAACACCGCGCCATAAATGACTTTCCAACACGGGGGATCCGTCGGCGGTGGTAAAGCGGCTCACCGTGAGCGAATGTGATGCCAGATTAACCAACTCGTAAAACAAGCCGTCGTCATCGCCTTGATCTTCCGCCGTCTTGAGGGGGACGCCAAGCGCGCAGAAGCGACGGCGTTCACCATCAAGCAGGAGCGGGTCTTCCGGCGTGGGCGCGGGAAATACCCCTTCGCTTAAGCCGGGGACGAAAACATGCGAATGGGGCAACCCGCGTGAATCGGCTACGCTGGTAATCAACACACGCCCGTGACGCATTGGCGCATCAGTATCTCCATGGGTGAGCGTCGCGGCGATCACCCGTTTGATTTCTGTCCAGAAATCCACCCATAACATCTGATCTTCGCGTTCCTGATCGATCGTGTCGATCAGATGATGGGCGGCGATCAACCGGGCGAGAAGCTGTTTCAGGTCGGACATCGCCGCCAGATCGCGGGCGATCACGTCATACGGTGCGCCGCTCATGCGAATCTGTTTGAGAACCGAGAGCGTGAACGGCGGCGCTTCCGGCAAATCTTCATTCGCATCTTCGGGATCAAACGCGGCATCGTCGTCACCGATCAGCAGCTCGATCCATTGGACATATTCGGTAAATGAAGCTTGCGGCGGCGGGGTGATCCCATCAAAAAAGTGAGTCAGGCGTTCGCGAAGCGCGGCGGCAGAGATTTCATCCAGCGGGGCAGGAGCAGCTTCGTGATCATCGTCGTCATCGGCATCTGTGAGCGCTTCGAGCGGAAGCGCACGAATACAACCGATCAACTCGGCGCGTCCGCCTGTAACATATGCCGCGCGCGCCTGCTGATCGAGTCGATCAACATCATCCGTCGTGAATCCTGCGCTCGTATACGGAGACGCTAGTACATCGAGCAAATCGGGGCGTGGAAAATCCGCCGCGCGCAAATCAAGCAGCGACACCAAAGAGGCAATCGCCGGATTTTCGATCATCGGGTCGCCGCGCATGGCAATCGGAATCCCATAACGACGAGCGGCGGTGCGCAGTGGTTGGTGATAACGCTCCATATCGCGCACGGCGATCAGGATGCTTTCGGGCGATTCATGGTTGAGCAGGAGCTTTTTCACGCGGCGCATGAGCGCAGCAGATTCAGTTGTTGGATCGGGTGCTTCGATACGTGTCACCACATCCGTAGAGACAGTGATCGGTTTGGCAGTCGGGTGAAATAATCCCTCTGCCAGCCCGAACAACGGTTCACCGCCGGGGCGCGGGAGCGCATCGGTATTGAACAGCTCCCAATGCAGATCGGGATAAACATTTTCTTCGCCGCAGCAGGCAATCAAGCGTTCGAGTGCGCGCTTAAAGCGCAGTCCAACGGTATCTTCACGATCCGGTACGGTGGTCAGCGTGGTCAAGTTTTCACGGGCGCGGGTAGAAAGTTGTACAAGCAGCCGCGCCTGAAGCAAATTGAATTGA
>CALBRY010000181.1 GCA_937927665.1 uncultured Chloroflexota bacterium | reverse complement strand
CGCGCTTCACCGTTCACCTGTACTTGAAACCCAAACCCACGCAGCGAAACAAGTCCGGTGGCGGGAATATAAACGGTCAAGTTTTCGTTGTCGATAAACAGGCGAATTTCAAATGGAGACTGCGCGTAGGCAAGACCAAAGGTTGCCAGCACAAGCATCAGAGCGGCAAGAAAGACAGCACGACGCATGACTCCCCCTATGAGCAGTATTCATTGAGCAGGGAGAGTATAACGAAACTGCACTCGGCTTTCACACACGTCATAGGGGCGGCTAGCAAACCGTATTATTTAAGTCTGCTTCAGTGCAATTTACCCACATAAACCGACATAAAAACAAGAAGGGCGCGTCACGATGCGCGCCCCGAAATCGCCTTAGAACGGGATCTGATCGATGTCCTCGGACTGGTTGTAATTCCCCTGTCCGCCCTGCTGTTGATACCCGCCTTGACCGTCACCTTCGCCGCGTCCGCCGCTCAACATCTGGAACGTATCGGCGCGCAGTTCAAGGGATGCCTGCGGTTGATTATTCTTATCCATGTATGCGGACGCCTCGACAGTACCGACGACGAGGACGGGCGTTCCCTTGCGAATATACTGGTTGGCGATCTCCGCCAGCTTATTCCAGCACGTGACTTTGAACCATGTGGTTTTTTCCTGCCGCTGCTCGCCAGAACCAAATTTGCGAGTCACCGCGACGCTGAAATCGCAGACGGCTGTCCCCTGTGGGGTATACTTGAAACTGGGATCACGCCCCACATTGCCAACAATCGTACACTGCATGTACCCCGCCATCAGATACCCCTTTTGCCTGCCGCCTGTTTAGTCTGGACAAATTCGCTTATAGGCTGATTTTCGTGCAGCAGTTCCGCTCATTATAACAGAAATTTCACATCGTGGAAAGATAAAAAGCGAACACGCATTCTAACAAAAAGCATCAACACGAGCGCAAAGAGACTCGAACGCGGATATCTCTTTGCGCCTTTGTGTTGATGCTTTATCGCTTCGCGTCGAGTGCTTTTTGCAGCACCTCGCGCACGACGCCGGGATTTGCTTTGCCGCCCATCGCGCCCATCACTTTGCCGACGAGCACATTGAAGATTTTGTCTTTGCCGCCCAAGTATTCCGCGACCATCGCAGCATTTTGATCGAGCACGGTAGTCACGGCTGTTTCGATTGCGCCCGTGTCGCTGACCTGCGCCAGCCCTTTTTGATCAACGATGGTTTGCGGATCTGCGCCTGTCTCCCACATTTCGGTGAGGACAGTTTGCGCGGTGTTCTTGTTGATCGTGTTCGCGTCGATCATCTTGACGAGTGCCGCGAGATGCGCCGCCGGAACACGCTCGGCGACCTGTTCACTCTCGATTCCGTCGCGATTCACGAGGCTGAACAGATTACCGAGAATCCAGTTCGCCGCCGCTTTGGGATTCGCGCCGCCTGCCAGCACCGCCTCGTAGTACTGCGCGATCGCGTTATCCGCAACCAGCACCGACGCATCATAGCGGCTGAGTCCTAAACCATTGATGAAGCGATCGCGCTTCGCGTCGGGGAGTTCCGGCAGACGTGCGCGGACTTCTTCGACCCATGCGCGGCTGACCTCGACAATCGGCAGATCAGGTTCGGGGAAATAGCGATATTCTTCGGCGGTTTCTTTATAGCGCTGCACGACGGTCTTTTGACGGGCATCATCCCATCCCATTGTCGCCTGACGCACCCCCTCGCCGCTCTCCCATGCCTTGATCTGCCGCTCGACTTCGTATTCGATGGAGCGGAATACGCTGCGGATGCTGTTCAGGTTTTTGACTTCGGTACGGGTGCGGAATCCGGTGTCATCTTTGTGCATCACGCTGATGTTCGGCTCGATACGCATCACGCCCTTACTCATATCACCGTCGTTGACGCCAGTATATTGAAGGATGGCGCGCAGTTTACGGGCGAATGCCTCCGCGACTTCGGCGGAGTGAATATCCGGTTCGGTCACGATTTCGAGCAGCGGCACGCCCGCACGGTTGTAATCAACCAAGCTAGCGCCGCCCGCGTGCGTGAGCTTGCCCGTATCTTCTTCAAGATGGGCGCGGCGAATGCGAATACGCTCGGTTGTGCCATCTGCTAAATCAACATCCAACCAGCCGTTTATGCACAAAGGGCGATCGTACTGGCTGATCTGGTAGCCTTTAGGCAGATCGGGATAGAAATAGCTTTTGCGGGCGAACTGGTTGATCGGCGGGATTTCGCAGTTGAGCGCCAAGCCGACCATCATCGCCCATTCCAACGCTGTCTGGTTGATCACGGGGAGCGTACCGGGCAATCCAAGTGTGACGGGATCGACGGCGCTGTTCGGCGGCGCGCTCACGCTGTCCACAACCGGGGCGGGGCTGAACATTTTGCTGTGGGTCATTAATTCGGCATGGATTTCCAAGCCGATCACAGGTTTCCAATCGGACATACGCACCTATCCAGAGAACAACACACTGCATTTTGCGAAAGAAATTGTATCACGCATTATCAGAGAAAAGCGCGGCACGAATCGGTGCGTAACGCTCATCGGTATCGAGCGTGTGGAGCATCTCGGCACGCAGACTTTCCGGGGTGGCGGAATCAAGCGCAGAATGGCACAACGCCAAGCCGTCTTGATGTTTGCCGCTCAAATAAAGCATCACGCCGCGCTTGAACCGGATCGTCATGTCTTTGGGGATCAACGTACTGGCGTCGGCGAGATCGGCGGCGGCATCCGCGAATAATGCGAGGGCGCGGTACATCTCGGCGCGGCGCAGGAGAATTTGAGCGCGCAAGTTGGCGATGAACGGCTGACCGGATGACGGCGCGCCCTGTGTGGTTTCTTCAAGCTGATCGAGCGCGGAGCAGTAATAATCGAGCGCGACCCGATGATCGCCTTGCAGCGCGTGAAAATCGCCGTTCCACTGAAGCCAGCGCCATGTTTTCGGCAGATCAAATAGGAGTTGAATCGCCTGAACGGATTCGCCCCGGTGGTACAGGCTTTCGAGCAGGAGTTCGATCAAGCGCGGATCGCGCCGCGAGGTTTCGCCCGCCGTGAAAATATCGAGCAGCATTTGATGTCCCTCAGCATCGCCGCCAAGCCTTACATGAAGCTGATAACGAATGATTTGATCTTCAACGGTGAAGGTAGAAAGCCGGGTCAGGTCATCCAGCGCGGCGCGGAGATGCGCGTCCGCATGGGCGGAATCGGCGTGCGCGCTCCGCGAGAGAACGGCGATTCGCATCCGCCGGGCGTGATCGTCTGCGGGATGCGCGTTCAGGTGTTCGTTGAGCGCATCGAGCGCGTCCGCCAGTTCACCCGCTTGAATATATGCCTCTGCCCGTTCGATCGGCGTGTAGCTCATATGCGCGCCCTTTGTCTAAACGAACATCTCAGGCGGAGTTTTTAACGCAAACGAGAAGCAAAGGCAAAAGCTGTTGAACCGCAGAGAATGCAGAGAGAAGGGCATCAACGCAAAGGCGCGAAGA
>CALBRY010000180.1 GCA_937927665.1 uncultured Chloroflexota bacterium | reverse complement strand
CAGGCAGATGTTTATAGTCTGGATGGAGTTGAGCATATTCAAGCCAGCTTTGGCATATATACGCTGCGCCTTGAACCGAGCCAAACGGATCGTGTACCGCCGGACGACGGCATTATCCCGAACGGGGGCGCGCCGCTGATCTTGATCGAGCGACTGCAAACAACTGAGTCGGTCAATCTGCAAGTGCGAACGTATGCCCGTCCCCGCACCGACGCGATTGCACCAACCGCCACGCCAATTCCGCAGGTGAGAGTCAATAACGATGAGCTTATTTCGCGCTTGAGCGCTTCGCCAACAGGTGTGATCTTCACGGCGGTTGAATATGTGAGACTTCGCACCGAACCGAACACCGAAACCGGAGCAGTCATCGGTCAGCTTGCGCCGAATTCAAGCGCACCAGTGATGGGCATTCTTGCAGACGGATCGTGGATTCAACTACAAACAGCGAACGGCACCGTATGGGCGGCGGCTTTTCTGGGAGTGATTCACGGCGATACATCGCACATTCCGGTGATTGCCGACGCATCCTTAAACGATAATCACGAATCGCCTTAGACGGTTATCCGGTGGAGAAATGATGGGGTCGTGGTAAACTTCACAATCGTTTCGTTAACTTAGCACGAGCGAATTTTCTGATGCGATTCACACCTCATAAGTTCCATTTCTTCACGATTGCACTGATTATTTTAGCATCTGCGCTAACAGTCAGCGCACAAGATCCAACTCCCACGCCCGCGCCTACCATGCCACCGCTCATTTCGTACAACCCCGGCGCACTCGATGGCAGCGCGTATCAGTGGACAGTCGTTGCAAACGGTTTTGATATTCCGGTCGGACTCACCTATGCGGCAGATGGCAGCGGACGCGTGTTCGTCTGGCAGCAAAACGGTATGGTCTGGGTTGTGATGCCCGACGGCACTGTTCCATTCGATCCGTTTATCGATATTTCTCTGTTACTTTCCCCGGTCGTATTTCGTGGCGGCTATACCGAGGAAGGACTGCTCGGCATGGCGTTCCATCCTGATTACGCGAATAACGGATGGTTCTACCTGAATTACACCGATCGAAACGGTGACACAGTGATCGTCCGTTATACGGTGAGCGCCGATGATCCAAATCGCGCAGACCGGGACAGCGCGTTGATCATCCTTACACAAGATCAGCCGTATGAGAATCACAACGGTGGTCATATCGCGTTCGGATTGGATGGCTATCTGTATATCGGACTTGGTGACGGCGGATTGCAGGGCGACCCCCATAATTTCGCTCAAAACCCCGGTTCACTGCTTGGTAAAATCCTCCGCATCCAAGTCACCGAAGACGGCTACACTGCACCACCTGATAACCCGTTTAGCACCGATCCGGCGTATCTTCCGGAAGTGTGGGCGATCGGCTTCCGCAATCCGTGGCGCTTCAGCTTTGACCGCGAGACAGGGGATCTGTATATCGCGGACGTGGGCGAGTGGCTGTGGGAGGAAATCGATGTTCTGCCAGCGGGAACGGGCGCGGGATTCAACTTCGGTTGGAACCTGTTCGAAAGTGCCGCACCTCGTACCGAAAACACCAGTACCGACGGGTATTTCATGCCCACGATTGAGTATTCGCACAATGAAGGCTGTTCGGTGACAGGCGGGCACGTGTATCGCGGGACGGAACTTCCTGAAGCGGATGGTGTCTACTTCTTCGGCGATTATTGCAACGGATTTATCTGGACAGCCATTCAGCAGGAAAGCGGCGAATGGCAGGTCGGATTGTTCCAGCAATCTGCGCGTCAGATCACCAGTTTTGGCGAGGACGAAGCGGGTGAACTGTACCTCGTCGATTACAAAGGCGATATTCTTCGTTTAGAGCGAGCCGGGTAGTACAGACTGTGATGATTTTTCTCTTGGTGTGGGCAGCAGTCGGCGTGATATTGTTCGCGCTGGCGATTCAGCGTCGCTCATCCGCTGTTCAGTCGATCAGCCGGGGGCTGCTCGTCAGCTACTTCACGATTGGACTGGTTTTGCTGGCGGGTGAAGTGTATTTCCGCTATGCCTTTGCTCAAAGTGAGAATGTCATCACATGGGCGACTGAAAATTGGCTGGCGCGCTACTGGCAAACCAACTCGCTCGGCTACCGCGATCACGAATGGTCAGAAGCAGATTTAACCGACACATCGACCATCATGATCACGGGCGACTCGTTTGCAGCGGGATGGGGGATCGAAGACCCTGCTGATCGTTTCGGAGATGTTCTGGCGGCGCAGTTAGGCGATTCATACGCGGTGATCAACTTGGGGGTGTACGGTACAAACACCCCCGAACAGCTTGATCATCTGCGAACATATCCGTTGACCCAACCCGACACTGTGATCATGCAGTATTTCCTGAATGACATCAATTACGCGATGCTCAGTTTGGGACTGCTGCCTACTGCGACGCCTACCCCATCATGGGCACGTGAGTCGGCGCTGGCGAATTTCTTGTACACACGCTGGATCGGTCGATTGGTTGATCCGTCGTATATGCGCGATTGGTGGGAAGACAACTACGCCGCCTATGACAATGCCGCGATCTGGGATGTTCACCGCGCCGAAATTGAGGCGTATATCGATTATGTGGACTCGATTGGTGCGCGGCTGATCGTCGTCATTTTTCCGAATATGCTCGATCCTGTTCGCAGCATCCCGTATGTAGATCGAGTAGCGGCGGTGTTTGAGGATAGCGGTCACGAGAATGTACTACGATTATTTGACGCGGCGGCGGCGTGGACTCCCGAAGCGCGGATGGTGTCAAGCCGAGACACACATCCCAGCGCGGCATTTCATCACTATGTAGGTGAACTGTTGTACGAGCGATTTTTCTCATCTTGATCGACTTGACTCACTCCCCTACAATCGAATTGGAAAATCACTGAGGGCTTGACCGTTGAATATACCGTCGATTCCCCGACTTGCATGGGAACGGATGACCATCCTCACCTCAATTATCGGAGACATTCAGGGGCGGTTGATCAGCACCCTGCTGTACTTCACCGTGGTCGTTCCATTTGGAATCATTTCCATATTGGCTACCGACCCACTGATGCGCAAAGGCGAAAATGCCAACCCTTCGTGGGTGAAGCGCGACCCCGTAGATAACCACCTTGACAGCGCGATGCGACAAGGATAACCACACCTCTTATGTACATTCTTGGGATTGCCTGCTTTTACCACGATGCGGCAGCAGCGCTCATCAAAGATGGCGAATTAGTCGCTGCTGCGATGGAAGAACGTTTCACCCGAAAGAAACACGATAACAGCTTCCCGACCCATGCGATCGAATTTTGCTTGCGTCAGGCAGGGATCACGGGCGCGGATCTCGAATATGTGGTGTTCTACGAAAAGCCGCTCGTCAAATTTGAGCGTATTCTGCTTTCGACATTGAACACATTCCCGCGTTCGCTCAATGTATGGCGCGACGCGCTGACGACATGGCTTAAAGAGAAGTTGTGGATCAAGAACATCATTCAGCGCGAGGTCGGGGTACGCTACGATCGCGTGATGTTTGCCGATCATCACATGAGCCATGCGGCAAGCGCCTTTTTCGCCAGCCCGTTCCGCGAAGCTGCCGTCCTCACCGTTGACGGCGTAGGCGAATGGACAACAACCACGCTCGGCGTAGCACGCAGCACGTGGGAAGGTGACGCGCCGGGTGGACAGAACGAAATTAACCTGTTCAGCGAACAGCGTTTTCCGCATTCGCTGGGACTGTTGTATTCCGCTTTCACCGCCTATCTCGGTTTCCGCGTGAACAACGGGGAATACAAAGTGATGGGTATGTCTCCGTATGGCGAACCGCGCTACGTTGACAAAGTCGAAAAACTGTTCAAGCAGGATGGCGATGGCAGTTTCCGCATGAACATGGAGTATTTCAGCTATCACCACTCCACCGATGCGACGTATAACCGCCGTTTTGTCGATCTTTTCGGTGAAGCGCGCCCCGCCGAATCAGATTTCTTCACGATGGAAACAAATCCGGAACGCGCGGGAGAAACGGCAGCGATGGCGGAGAACCAGCGCTATGCCGATATCGCAGCGAGTATTCAGCATGTCACCGAAGACGCGCTGATCCGCATCACCAACCACCTGCACGCCCAAACAGGTATGAAAAAACTCGTGATGGCGGGCGGTGTCGCGTTGAATACCAAAGCGAAT
>CALBRY010000179.1 GCA_937927665.1 uncultured Chloroflexota bacterium | reverse complement strand
CGACCTCGGCGCGGGCAAGACGACCTTCACCCAAGGACTGGGGGAGGGTCTTGGGGTGCGTGGCCCGGTCACCTCGCCGACCTTCGTCATCGCCCGGGTCCACCCGTCGCTGGTCGGTGGCCCCGACCTGGTGCACGTCGATGCCTATCGGCTCGGCGGGGCGCTAGAGCTCGATGACCTCGACCTCGATGCCGATCTCGACGCGGGCGTCGTCGTCGTCGAGTGGGGCGCCGGCCTGGCCGAACACCTCAGCGCCGACCGCCTGGAGATCACCCTCACCGGCGAGTCCACGCGGCTGGCCCGGGTTGTCGGGGTCGGTCCACGCTGGGCTGACTCCGCTGCCCAGCAGGCGCTGCGCGAGGTATGCCGTGTCCCTGGAGAGCCGGTCGCCTGATGTTGCTCCTCGCCCTTGACACGTCCACCACAGCCATCACCGCGGCGCTGCACGACGGCATACAGGTGCTGGCCGAGGCCACCACGCTCGATGCCCGCGCACACGGCGAACGCCTAGCCCCGGGGATTCGCGAGGTGCTGACCCGCGCCGGTGCCATGCCGCACGACCTCACCGACGTCGTCGTCGGGCTCGGTCCGGGCCCCTTCACCGGGCTGCGCGTGGGCATCGTCACCGCCCGCACCATCGCCCACGTCACCGGGATCAGAAACAAAATCAAAGACGAACGATGCGCTCGATGCAGCAAAAACGCTCGTCACGCCAATAACCGTGAGTAGAACACCCACAAGTAAAAGCTGTGTTTTTCTTGCCATGTGCTTAACCCCCGCTTGAAAATTCAACACATGCACAACGTAACATATGAATGTAAATTCATCGATTCAGCTGTGTATAAAGCTGCAAATACTTGTCACTCATCAAATGTTTATGTGATCCCCCTAAAAAAGTGGGGGAAGTCGAGTGCGATTGTCCTGTACTGTGTTGCTTCATAAACACAAACTGATTATGGAGAGCCACAAACACTGTGATTGATACCCCACCGAATCCAGCCCCCTCACGCGAAGCGCAAACTACTGCTTCAGGAGTGGGGCAGAACTGGCACACACTTGATACGGAGACTTTTCTCAAACGTTTGGATGCCGATCCCGCGCACGGATTAACCGAGCAGCAGGTAAAACAGCGGCTCGCACAGGTTGGCGCAAACGAACTGGTCGAAAAAGGACTCACCAGCCCACTTGCGATCCTGTGGGAGCAGATCACCAACCCACTGGTGCTTTTGCTGATCGGCGCGGCGGTAATTTCCGCGTTCCTCGGCAAAATTGACAGCGTGATCGCCATCAGCGCGATTGTGATCCTCAATGCCATCCTCGGCGTGGTGCAGGAATACCGCGCTGAACAAGCGATGGCTGCGCTCAAGAAGATGGCAGCGCCGCTGGTGCGTGTGCGCCGCGATAACAAAGTTGCTGATATTCAGGCGCGCGAACTCGTCCCCGGTGATGTGATTCTGCTCGAAGCGGGGAGCATCGTTCCGGCGGATGCGCGCCTGATCGAAAGCGCGAATTTGCGCGCAATGGAAGCATCCCTGACGGGTGAATCACAGGCAGTCGAAAAAGCGCCTGACGTACTAACCGACGAAAAAGCGCCGCTGGGTGATCGATCGAACATGGTGTTTATGGGAACCTCGATCACATATGGACGTGGTACCGCAATCGTGGTCGAAACGGGCATGAAAACCCAGCTTGGGCGCATCGCTGAACTGATTCAAGCGGTCGAAAACGAGAAAACACCGCTTCAGCGCCGTATGGATGAACTCGGCAAGGTGCTGCTGTACGCCGCGCTGATCGTGATGGGAATCGCATTCGTGATCGGGTTGATCACCGGACAGCCAATCTTCCCTGATCCAAGCATCCCGGAAGGGGAATCCGTCCTGCTAAACGCGGTGGCAATCGCGGTGGCGGTTGTGCCGGAAGGTTTACCCGCTGTCGTAACAATCGCGCTGGCGCTCGGCGCACAGCGGATGCTCCGCCGTAAGGCATTGATCCGCAAGCTCCCGGCAGTGGAAACACTCGGCAGTGTGACGACGATTTGCTCGGACAAAACGGGAACGCTCACCGAAAACCGGATGCAAGTCACGGTTGTGGATGTCGCGGGAAATGCCGCCGCGATGGATGATGTCGCCAAAGAAGGCATCATCTCGCTGGTGCGTTTAAATGGATCGGGCAAAGCAAGCGCACGCGGCGCTCAAGCACTGGTGCTGACAGGCGGTATGCTGTGCAATGACGCCATTCTGGAACTGAAAGAAGGCGGGACGATCGCCTATATCGGTGATCCGACTGAAGGCGCGCTTGTGGTCGCGTCGGCGCGCTTCGGGTTGTTCAAACAGGATATGGAGCGGGCGCTTCCGCGCATCAGCGAAATTCCGTTTGACAGCGATCGTAAACGCATGTCCACCGTGCATCTGATCCACAATTTCGGGGCGCTCAATGAGAACGAAAAGGCGCTGATTCACATGTTGGGCTTGCCGGAAGGTGGCAAAGTCGCCTTCACAAAGGGCGCGGTCGATGGACTGCTCGACATCAGCGCGAACGTATGGATCAACGGTGATATTGTGCCGATGACCGATACGATACGCCGCCGGATCGAGGACGCGAATAATCAAATGGCGGCGAATGGGCTGCGCGTACTGGGCGCTGCTTTCAAACCTGTTGATACGATCAGCGAAGATGCGGCAGTGCTGGAACGCGATCTGACGTTTATCGGCATGATGGGAATCATCGACCCGCCGCGTAAAGAGGTCAAGGATGCGGTCGCGACAGCGCGCGCCGCGGGCATTCGCCCGGTCATGATCACAGGTGATCACCCGCTGACAGCGATGGCGATCGCCAAAGAACTAGGCATTGCCGCCGAAGGCGATCGTGTGCTGACCGGACATGAATTGGCGGCGATGTCCGCCTCCGACCTCGAAAACGTGGTTGAAAGTGTGTCGGTGTACGCGCGTGTCTCGCCGGAACACAAGCTGAACATCGTGCAAGCGCTCCAAAAGAAAGGACATATCGCCGCGATGACAGGCGACGGCGTGAACGATGCGCCTGCGCTCAAGCGGGCTGATATTGGGGTCGCGATGGGGATTACCGGCACGGCGGTGAGCAAAGAAGCCTCTGATATGGTGCTCGTCGATGACAACTTTGTGACGATCGTGAGCGCGGTTGAAGAAGGACGCACGATTTATGATAACGTGCGGCGCTTCGTCAAATATCTGTTGGCGAGTAATACCGGTGAACTGATCGTACTGCTGGCGACACAGTTAATCGCCGGAATGAGTATTCCGCTCACCACGCTGCAAATTCTGTGGATGAACCTGATCACGGATGGAATTCCCGCGCTGGCGCTCGGCGTCGAAAATGCGGAAAAAGGCGCGATGCAGCGTTCACCATATGCGCCGAACGAGAGCATTTTCGGGCGCGGTCTGGGGCGGCATATTTTGATCGTGGGGGCGCTGCTAGGCGGAACAGGATTGGCGCTCGGTTACTGGGCATGGTCAAACAACATTCTTGCCGCGAACGGTGCTCCCGCGTGGAATACGATGGTGTTCTTCTTCCTCACCGTCGCTCAAATGGGACACGCGCTCGGCTTGCGATCACACCGTGAGTCGCTGTTCAGCATGAAAATCTTCAGCAACAAGCTGTTGATCGGCGCGGTGATCGCTACGGTTGTTCTCCAATTGATCGCGGTGTATCTGCCGTTCTTCAATGATGTGTTTAACACCGCACCGCTGACACTTGATCAACTGCTGTTGTGCCTTGTGCTGAGTTCGGTCGTGTTCATCGGTGTTGAAGTCGAAAAGCTCTTGATCCGCCGGGGCGTTCTCAAGTAATCGTATGCGTATGGAGGTTTACCATATTATGAAGTGTCCAGTTGATGGCGTGGACTTGGTTATGACCGAGCGGCAGGGAGTCGAAATCGACTACTGCCCGCAGTGCCGGGGGATCTGGTTGGATCGCGGTGAACTCGACAAAATTATCGAACGTTCCGCGCAGCATGAAGCGCAGTATACCCGCCCGGTCGCAGCGAACGATTATTCGGCGGATGAGAAGAAGAAGCGCTCGTTCGATATGGACGACGACAAGCACGAGTACCGGCGCGATGACGATGATCACGACAGTTATCCGCGTGGCAGAAAGAAGCGCTCGTTCTTGGGCGATATGTTTGACATCTTCGATTAGTCGATGAGCACAGCCTAATACGATGTGAAACGGGATAGCGGCGGCTGTCCCGTTTTTCGTTAGAATTGGCGTGATATTTGACAGGCTTTTCTCGAAAGTGACACATCATGCCGGATATGCTCGTTAAACTTTATCAACTTCCTCCGTTAAAAGATGCGATCGAAACCCCGCTGATGAGCGGAATCACCGTGCGGCGCGGGATGGGCGCGGAAAAACATGTCCTCCTGAATTGGATTCGCGCCACATTTGGCGAACACTGGGTCAGCGAGACGGATAACGTGTTTGGTCGCCACCCGATCGCCTGCTTCGTCGCCACGATGGACGAAAAACCAGTCGGGTTTGCATGCTACGATGCAACGCTGAAAGGCTTTTTCGGTCCAATGGGAACGGACGAGTCGGTACGTGGTCGCGGAGTGGGTAAGGCACTACTTCTGGCGGCGCTGTGGGATATGTGGGCGCAGGGTTACGGCTATGCGATCATCGGCGGCGTTGGACCTGCTGAATTCTATACGAAGTCGTGCGGCGCAGTCTTGATCCCGGATTCTTCGCCGGGAGTCTACCGGGGTATGTTGGGCACTGATTGAGCGAAAAAGACGGGGAAATTCCCCGTCTTTTGTGGTATAATTGTTCTACGCTCAAACCCATTTTGAACAGGTAATCACCCTGATGGAACTCACTCCTACTCAGCGGCGGATTGTCGAATCCGCGCGCGATCACACCCTATTTCTCTACGGGGACGCTGGTACGGGTAAGACGACCGCCGCAGTCGGGCGCATCCTGTCCATGATAGAGCAGGGTGTCCCATCGGGCGAGATTCTTATCTTACTGCCGCATGCCGCGCTGGCACAGCCGTATCAGCGCGCGCTGCGGAGCGCAGCACTCCCCCCCGGCGCACAGGTGGATATTCTCACCTTTGGCGCGCTTGTCTTGCAAACGGTTAAGCTGTTCTGGGGCTTGGCGGCAAAACGTGCCGGTTTCCAACCGGATACGCCGCCAAGTTTCTTGACGCTCGAAACCGCACAGTATGTGATGAGTACGATTGTTGACCCGCTCATCGAAACGCGCGGCTATTTTGAAGGCGTGACGATCAGCCGCAACCGCTTATACGCGCAAATTGTCGATAATCTCGAAAAAGCGGCGTTGAGCGGTTTCCCGCATACGGAAATCGCCGAGCGGATGAAAAATGCTGTCCTCACCGACAGCAGCGGCACACGCGCCTTTGAACAAGCTCAAGAATGCGCGATCCTGTTCCGCGATTTGTGCAGGGCGAACAACCTGCTCGATTTTTCGCTTCAGGTCGAAGTGTTCACGCGCCATTTGTGGACGCTGCCGGAAGTCCGCGCCTATTGGACGCGGCGCGGCGCGCATTTGATCGTGGATAACCTTGAAGAAGGCACACCCGCAATGCATCGCATGGTAGCGGGCTGGATGCCGGATGTACGATCCGCTGTGTTGATCATGGACAGCGAAGCCGGATTCCGCCGGTTTTTGAGCGCATCCCCGGAAACGGCGGGCTTGCTGCGCGATCGCTGCGATGACGTGATCGAATTTGAAGACACACTCGTGATGACACCGTCTGTAGCGGCGTTGGGCGATGAACTGGCGCAAGCACTCGGTGAATATGCCCCTGAATCAACCGCTGATCCGCGTGAAGCGATGGAGTATGGTCTGCGGCGTTTTTATCCGCAGATGCTCAACTGGGTCGCAGATGAGATCACCCTGCTTGTGAAAGATGAAGGCGTACCGCCGGGTGAGATCGTGATCCTCGCGCCATACATGAGCGATGCAATCCGGTTTACCCTCATGCAGCGGCTTCAAGGCGAAGGGATTCCGGTGCGTTCGCATCGTCCGTCGCGTTCACTGCGCGAAGAACCCGCCGCGCGCGCACTGCTCACGTTGGCGGCGCTGGCGCACCCCGAATGGGGAATGCAGCCCGCGCCATTTGACGTAGCATACATGCTGATGCAGGCGATCGGATCGGCGGGTGCAGGGCGCAACCTAGACTTGATCCGCGCCCAGCTTCTCGCAGAAAATGCCTACCCCGGCGAAACAAAATCTCGGCTTGCGCCGTTTGATACGCTCAAACCGGATGTGCAGGAGCGGATCACCTATCTACTTGCGCCGCGTTACGAAGAACTCCGCCTATGGCTTGAGGCGTATATCGCCGAGCGTGAGCAAGCCCGCGCAAATCCGGCAGCCGCCCCCGCGCCGAAAAAGAAGGGGCGCAAGAAGAAAAACGAACCGGAAGCAGCATCGCCATCAAACACAGGGGTGCGGCTCGATCATTTCTTCAGCCGCTTGTTCGGGGAAGTGCTTTCGCAGCGCGGCTACGGCTTTCATGGCGATTTCGACGCATCGACAGCGGCAGGTAGTCTGGTCGAATCGGCGGCGAATTTCCGGCGCGCATTTGAAAACACAAAGCTGATCCCGGCGGACAAAACAGCGGCAGAAGAATTTGTTCGCATGGTGGATCGCGGCTTGCTGGCGGATCAATATGCGCGGGCATGGGCACAAAACGATCAAACCGATGCGGTCTTGATCGCTCCGGCGTATACATTCCTGATCCGCAATCAACCCGTCACGACGCAGTTCTGGCTCGATCTGGGAAGTCGCGGCTGGTTTGAGCGGCTGTTTCAACCGCTCACGCATCCGTACATTCTCAGCGCGACATGGGAAAACAACCGCGCTTGGACGGATGACGACGAATATGAAGCCCGTCATGACAGCCTGTTTCATCTGGTGATCGGCTTGGTGCGGCGCTGTCGCGAGCGGATTTACTTTGGCGTGAGCGAACTGGGCGAAAACGGCTCGGCAAGCACAGGCGAACTCTTGCAAGCATTTGGGCGCATGATCGCCCGGTTGAATCCCCCGGAGGCGGCAGATGACCAAGAAGACGACGACGCCGAAGACACCGAAACCCCCTAAACCGCCAAAACCACCCAAGCCGCCGAAGTTCAAACCGCGCCCGAAACAGGCGGCAGTGCTGCGTTACAAGGGCGGCAGAATGGTTGTGATGGCAGTGCCCGGCAGCGGAAAAACGCGCACGCTTTCGGCGCTTGCCGCCAAGCTGATCAAATCGCGGGTGGTGCGCGCCGATCAAGAGGTCTTGATCGTGACGCTGGTCAATTCGGCGGTCGATAACTTTACGCGGCAGGTGCGCGAACGTCTTGAAGAATCGCGCCTAATTCCGACGCTCGGCTACCGCGTGCGGACGCTTCACAGCTTGTGCAGCGAAATCGTCCGCGAACGTCCATCGCTCGTGGGGCTGGCGAATGACTTCACGATCGTAGATGAACGCGAAAGCGAAGGCATTCTCGCAGAAGCGGCGACCGCATGGCTGAAGGCGAACCCCCAAGCCGCCGATGAATTTCTATCGGTTGATCTGGACGATCAGAGGCGTGATCAGGTCTTGCGCGAAAACTGGAGTGACACCGTCACCGAAATTGCACGCGCATTTGTGCGTCAGGCGAAAGACGAACAGCTTACGCCCGAGCAGCTCCGCGAACAACTTGATCGCAGCGGACGGCAGATGCACCTCGCGGAGATGGGCACAGCGATCTACGCGAATTATCAACGCAGTTTGTCATATCGCGGCGCAGTCGATTTTCAAGACTTGATCCGGTTGGCGCTCACGGCGCTGGAACGCGACGAGCGTTATCTCGCCCGACTGCGCGAACACTTCCCCTACATCCTTGAGGACGAAGCGCAGGACAGCAGTCTGCTCCAAGAATCGATTTTGCGCCTGTTGGTAGGCGAAAACGGAAATTGGGTACGCGTTGGTGATCCGAATCAGGCGATTTACGAGACATTTACGACGGCGCGACCGGAAAATTTGATCCATTTCCGCGATGAAAAAGGCGTCAAGAAGAACGATCTGCCCAACAGCGGACGCTCCGCGCCGAAAATCATCGACCTCGCCAACTATCTGATCAGTTGGACACGCGGCGCGCATCCCAACCCGGCGATCCGCGCCCGCGATCCGCTCAATCCGCCGCTGATCGAACCGACTCCGAAGGGCGATCCGCAGCCAAATCCGCTGGATAGTGACGCGAATCTCTGGTTCGCGCCCAACGCGATGCCTCCAGCGGAAGAAGTGCAGGTTGTGATCCAATCGCTGCGGCGCTGGCTCCCCGAACATCCGGATCGCACGGCGGCGATACTTGTGCCGAGTAATCGATTTGGTTTCCGCGTGGTGGATGCGCTCAAAAATGCGAAACTACCCGTTGTCGAACTGCTGCGTTCCACCACATCAACGCGTGAAGCGGCGGGCGCGATGGGCAACATCCTGCAATATTTGAGCAAACCAACGGATGCGAATCTGCTTGCGCGGGTTTACAAAGTGTGGCGGCGCGATGACCGCGACGACGAAGCAGCGGCGGCACGTATGGAGTTAGTCGCGGCGGCGCTGCGAAAGTGCGTCCGCATTGAGGAATACATATGGAATACGATCGGGCGGGATTGGCTGGACGAATCGCCGGAGATCGCCGCGCTTGAGGAGAACGATCCGTATATCAAGGGACACCTTGAAGTATTCCGCGTGATGGTGCGGCGCTGGCATGAGGCGGTTATTTTGCCGATCGACCAGTTGATTCTGATTCTGGCAGGCGATCTGTTCGCCGCCGAAGCCGATCTCGCAATCGCGCACAGTATCGCCGTGCTGCTCCGCCAGCGGGACGAGATGCATCCTGATTGGCGCTTGCCGCAATACACAGAAGAACTCGCGGCAATCGCCCGCAACGAACGGCGCTTTTTGGGCGTAAGCGATGCCGATCTCGGTTTCGATCCCGACGCGCACAAAGGCAAAGTCACGGTCGCAACGATGCACGCCGCCAAAGGACTGGAATGGGATCGCGTCTATTTGATGTCGGTCAACAACTACGATTTCCCGGCGGCGCAGCCCGGTGAACAATACCTGAGCGAAAAATGGTTCATCCGTGACCGTCTCAACCTTGAAGCCGAAGCGCTGGCACAGATTCACGCACTCAAGACGAAAAAGGACTATCACGAAGGTGCGGCGACCGAGAATGCGCGCATCGATTACGCGGCAGAGCGGCTGCGCCTGCTGTATGTCGGAATCACACGGGCGCGGCGCGATCTGATCGTGACCACCAATACGGGGCGCAATGGACGCGTGCCGCCATCAGCGGCGTATCTCGCGCTGCAAACGCATCTGGAACAACAGGCGAAAGAGTCTTAACCACATCGTATTCAGAGAGCGCAGCGTAACCGCGCTGTGTCTCTCTGCGACTCAAGAAAGGGTTGTCATGCTGCCAGAAGCGTTTGTCTACAGTCAAACCAGTTTGCAGGATTTCACCGACTGCCCCGCCCTGTTTGATCTGCGCTGGCGGCAGCGAATCAAATATCCGGCGGCGGAAAGCGAACCGCTGGAACTGGTTGAAGCGCACATGGAACGCGGGGCGCTCTTTCACCAGATGATCCACCAGCATTTGATCGGCGTGCCGGAAAACGTGATCGCGGAATCGATTGATGATGACGAACTTGGCGCATGGTGGGCGAATTATCTCGCCAGCGGCTTACGCGGACTGCCCGCCGCGCGCCACCCCGAAATCACGTTGAGCGTACCCATTGCGGGGCGGCGCATGGTCGCCAAACTCGATGTGCTGGCAGTCGATACAGGGCGCGAATCGGTAATCGTCGATTGGAAAACATCGCTGCACCGCCCAACGCGAGCAAACCTGCTGGCACGTTTGCAGACCGTCGTCTATCGCTATGTGTTGGTCGAAGCAGGCGCATACTTGAACGGCGGCGCACCAGTTGATCCGGCTCAGGTCAAAATGATCTATTGGTTTGCGAACTTCGCCAATCAACCGGAGATATTCACCTACAGCGCGGACGAACACGCCGCCGCCGGAGCGATGCTCACACAGATGATCAGCGATATCGAGCGGCGCGGCGATGGGGATTTTCCGCTCACCGACGATGTTCGCCGCTGTGTTTACTGTTCGTACCGAGGGTTACACGAGCGCGGCACGAAAGCGGGCGATTTTGAGGCGCAAGAAATCGGCTTGACCGACGAATTATCGGATGCATTCCCCGATTTCACGCTCGATCAAATCGCGGAAGTAGCATTCTAGCTACTCCACGTCGAGCGCATCCAACCACGTGATGATCCGTTCGGCGATCTCCGCGTAATTCTTTTCCATCATCAAATTGTGCGCCGCATTGGGGATCACGACATATTCCGCGCCATATGCCGCCGCTGACCGTCGCTCGGCGGGTTCGGGGCAAACCGCATCTTTTTCGCCTGCAAGCCACAGCATCGGCGTGTGATGTTCGGGAGTCTGCCAGAAGGCATGCTGAATCATGACCAGCGCTGATTCGTCGTTCAGGCGTGCATAGAGTTGTTCCGGCGTGTAAATCGAATCCGGGCTGAGCAGCGCCGCCGCCGCGACTTCCGGTGTACGGACAAAATCAGCTTTCCAACGAAGTGAGGACAGCACGCATCCCACCGGATCAAGCTTCACAAAGGCGGAAGCACTATCGATAAAGCCATCATGCAGTGCCCAAGGCGCGACCAACACCGCCCCCGGCAAATCACCGATGTAGCGGATATACCACTGCGTGAGCGCTCCGCCCATGCTGTGCCCCATCAAAATCGGCTTAGTGGGGAGTTTGTTCACCGCGTCGCGGATAAAACTCAAATAATAATCGAGCGTGCAGGCGAAGATCGGGCGCTGGGTTGGTGATCGACCATGACCGGGCTGGCTGATCGCGTGGCTCTCCCATCCTGCCTCTGCAAGCAGGATTTGCCATGTTTCCCAGCACCATGCACCATGCCACATGCCATGCTGCATCAAGATCGGCGTTTCGTGGCGCGGTTCGTGCGGCACATAGCTGATCCATTCGATGCCGTCTTCGATTTTGAGCGTGCGTGAATACGTCTCGGTTTTGGTGGTATTGCTGTAAGTAACGCCGGGTGCGGCGGCGTTCTGCCGTATTTTGAGCGTCACATTCGGGTCACTGTTCAGCAGTTTGTAGAGGATGAATGACCCTTGCGCGATCAGATGAGCAGAAACGGCAAACTTGACCAGTTGAACGAGTGATAGTCGCGGAGAACGGCGGCGGGTAGACATAAGGACTCCTTTGCCGGGTGATGACAGGATTTATGGAGGCGGGACAGGGATACACCCTGCCCCCCTTTATCATCTTACCGCATTACTGAGCCAATGATTCAAGCGTCGACTCGATCAAATTGACCGAAGCCGATAAGGTATCAATATCCCATGCGAATTTAGCGCCCGCCGCGCTGAAAAGCTCCGGCAGTGTGACCGTTCCGCCAAGCGCCAGCGCACGGCGATATGCTGCAACTGCACCCGCTTGATCGCTCTGGGCATTGCGCCAAACTTGGAGCGCGCCTAACTGCGCTAAACCATACTCAACGTAGTAGAACGGAATCTGGAAAATATGCAGTTTCCGATGCCAACCGTCCGCTTTCGCATCCTCTAGCCCGCTGTAGTCGATACCTACCATAAAGCGATCCCACAATTCAGACCACTTCGCGTCACAGTTCGCCGGATCAATTGCTAGATCGGGGTGGGTGTATACCCAGTGCTGGAAGCTGTCAACTACTGCCATATAGGGCAGGAATTGGACGATGCCTTCCAGATGCTCGATACGGGCGCGTGCAGCGTCCTCTGGGCTGTAAAACCCACCGTGATCGGTGGTCAGGTATGGAGCGGAAAGAAGTTCCATACTCATCGAGGCGACTTCCGCAAATTCCGTCGGATAATCGTTCCGTGCGTAGTCCGGCAGACTGAACGACTCGAAGGCATGGAAGGCATGCCCACCTTCATGCAGCAGGGTATTCACATCATCGTGTATGCCAACCGCATTCATGAAGATAAACGGGCGCTTGGTGTATTCGTAGGTGGTGCAGAAACCGCCCGGCGCTTTCCCCTTACGATTGTCCAAATCAAGCAGATTTTCGGCGCGCATTTGATCAAAATAACCGCCTAATACCGGATCAACCTGATGAAATATTGCCGAACCGGCACTCATCAGCTTGTCAATGTCTTTGGCGTCAAACGGCGCAAGTGGGGTGCGATTGAGCGGATCAACATCCAAGTCCCAAGGGCGGAGCTTATCGACGCCGAGGTGCTGCTTGCGGCGTTCGTAAATGCGCGCTGCTGCTGGGACGAACACTTTCTCGATTCCGTCCGCGAAGGCTTCGCAGTCCGCCGGGGTGTAATCAAAACGCAGCATGGCACGCCACACAAAAGCACGTACATCCGGCATATCGGCATTCGCCGCAATCGTGGAGCGCAGCTTGAGGAACTCGACCCACAAATCATTCAGCGCAGCTTTGTCCGCAAGGCGGCGGTCATTCGCCAGCCGCCACGCCTTTTCACGGGTGGCGCGATCCGGGTCTTGGTAAAGAGGCTGAAGCGCGGGGAGTGTTGTTTCTTCGCCGTTCCATTCGACAGTCTGCGCGCCGATGATCTCATCATATTTTGTGCTGAGTCGATCTTGTTCGACGAACAGCGGCAGATTTTCGTCACGGAACAAGTCGGTCGTCACGCGCATGTTGCGAAGTTCAATCGCGTAGTGCGGCGGATTCACGCCGGAGGCGAGCACCTTTTGGCGGATCGCTTGCAGCGCCGCCTGTGTGGGCGCAAGCACAGACTCGTTATAGGCGAGATAACGCTCGGTCGCCGCTTGATCCGTCGTATCCTGCTGCGAGATTACCGCGAGGCGTGTGCTTGTCTCAAAAATCATACTGGCGAGCTTCGCCACATCGTTGAGATATGCGACCGCGTTCGCGTCCGTAAGTTCGCGCGCAGTCAGTTGTTGAAAATGCGGTTCGATCTGCGCCCATGTCCATGACATGAAAGCGTCGATCGTGTTAGGTAACGGTTGAGATGTCACTTGTTGATCCTTTTTAGAACTCTCCGACAATCTTCCACGGATTCGGAGCGACGTCACTTCGTACGAGACGCAGTGCCAGCCGCGCCGAGCCATAATCCAGATACCAATAATCGGTGCGCCCTTCCGGGAACTGCATCCGACCTGTAAATGGGATCGGCGGGCTGTATGCCCATCCGAGTCCTGTCCGCACCGCCGCATTTTCGCGCCACCCTTTGCCGAATGACTCGGTTGGCTGGATGCGGTGACGCGGCGGAACTAATATGTCATCCGACGCGGGCTGTGTAGCATCCCACGTATCGGGATAAACCTCCCAAAAACCGTTGTTGTAGATCACATAAACAACGGCGGACGAATCGACGGGGGTAGACAGAAAACGCAGCATCCGCCCGCCCTCAAAATCCTGTCCAATAGCTTCCACCTGAACGAGCGATTCCGGACACGAAACCGTTATCTCGCTTTCGCCCGTCCGAAATACGAAAAACCACTGCACCGCGCATGCTGAATTTTCGGTCGGTGCGGCGGGCGGCAGCACCGCCACCGGAACGCGCACACCTTCATCCGCATTCAGCGCCGTATCCGGCTCGATGCAGTTCGCCAGCGAAAGCTGATCGACCGAAACGCCTGCGCGGAGCGCAATCCCCGCCAGCGTATCGCCCGCCGAAACGGTATACACAAACCAATCATCGCGGGTGGTGCATGGCGCGTTGGTCGGCGTTGGAGTCACGGTGGGTGGGCG
>CALBRY010000178.1 GCA_937927665.1 uncultured Chloroflexota bacterium | reverse complement strand
GCCGCCGCGCCCGCGCTGCTGGAATTCTCACCTTGATCGATGGTGCGCATGCTCCGGGGCATGTTCCGCTTGACTTGACGGCGCTTGATGCAGATTACTACACAGGAAACCTGCATAAGTGGCTGTGTGCGCCGAAAGGCTCAGGGTTTCTGTATGTGCGGCGCGAGCGACAGCTAGAAATCGAACCGCTGATCATTAGTTGGGGATGGCATGACGACGGCTCGTTTGTCGCCAAGAATCAGAAACAGGGGACGCGTGATCCAGCGGCGTATTTGAGCGTTCCGGCGGCGATTACGTTTCAGCGCGATCACGAATGGGACGCGGTGCGCGAACGATGCCGCTTGATGGTTATTGAGGCACGTCAGCGGTTGGCGATCCTGCTTCATCAGCCTATGATCGCGCCTGAGTCGTGGCTCGGTCAAATGTTCACGATGCCGATCCCGCCGTGTGATGCGGAAGCGGTCAAAATTCGGCTTTATGACGATTACGGCGTCGAAGTACCTGTGGTGCGCTGGAAGAATGGGGAGGGACTGCGCGTCTCAATACAAGGCTACAATACAAGGGACGACCTCGAACGACTGTATAGAGCGCTTGCGGAGATATTCAACCGATAAATGCAAATTCTCGAAAGTGTTGCGCGTATTCTGCTGATCATCGCCGGATTCTATATTGTCGCGAATGTTGTACTGAGTGCGCTCAAAACATTTGCGCTTCCACGAAGCGCAAATGTGAGACTGACCCGGTGGACATTTCGGGGCATCCGTTGGGTATTTAATCTGCGTACCAAAAAAGCACGCAGCTATGAGGAACGCGACAAGATCATGGCGCTGTACGCGCCGATCAGCTTGTTCGTCCTGCCGATCGTGTGGATTGCCGGAGTGATCAGCGGCTACACGCTGATCTATTCCGGGTTGGGATTGGATGTATACAGCGCTTTCAGAACCAGCGGATCGTCGATGCTTACGCTGGGGTTTTTCGTCTCTGAAGGCACAGGGATGCTGGTACTCGAATTCAGTCAGGCGGCGCTCGGTATGCTGCTCGTCGCGCTGTTGATGGCGTACCTGCCGACGATGTACAGCGCTTTCAGCCGCCGCGAATCGGCAGTCTCGCTGCTTGAAGTGCGCGCCGGATCACCCCCATCACCCGCCGAAATGTTGATCCGGCTGCACCAGATTCAAGGACTGGAGCGGCTGCACGCGATGGCGGAACAGTGGGAGATCTGGTTTGTCGAATTGGAGGAAAGCCATACATCACTTTCGGCACTGGTATTTTTCCGTTCGCCCAAGCCGAATAACTCGTGGATCACTGCCGCCGGAACGATGCTCGATGCAGGGGCGCTGATGGTGTCTACGGTGGATCGACCGGATGATCCGCAAGTTCATTTGATGATCCGCGCGGGCTATATCGCGCTCCGCAGCATCGCGGATTTTTTCGAAATCCCCTACGATCCTAACCCAAAACCGGATGATGTGATCAGCATCGCCCGCGAAGAATTTGATCAGGTATATGACCAACTGATCGAGGCGGGGGTGCCTGTGAAACCGGATCGCGATCAAGCATGGCGAGATTATGCAGGCTGGCGCGTGAATTATGATCGGGTGCTGCTGGTTCTGGCAGAACTCACGTTCGCCCCTTACGCGATGTGGATTTCGGATCGTGGGCTGCCGCATACGGCGGACACAGTTTATAAGAAAGGGCTTTCTAGGCGTTCAACACTGGCGGTAATGAGTGGGGGAAGGTGAACCCTTCCCCCGTTTTTTATCGCTTTACTGTGAATCGGGGATGACGAAAACAGCGGTCGTGCGCGCCGGAATGGTGAACACGCCTGTATCGACATCAAACGAAGCGCCTTGAACGATCGGATCGCTCGACGCCGCCTGAATCGGGTGCAGTTCAAACGGATAGCTGATCAGGTCTTCACGCGTGAACGTGATCGGTTCGGTGGTCGCGTTGAAGAACACGGTAATCAGCCCATAATTCGGGTCAAGATTTTCGCCATCGCTGTCATTGAGCGTCATCACGATCAAGCCGGGAATCTGATCGGGTCCCGTATTGTCGAACGTGACGCGCGCCATGATTTCGTCAGCGGTTTGCAGACGGAACAGCGGTGAACTGAAGCGGATTTGCAGCATTTCGCGGAAGTGCGCGTTCGCCGCAAGGATTTCTTCCTCACCAACAGTCAGGTTCGGGTTTGCCAGCAGCGGTTGGTAAATGCCCCAATTGTCGCCGCGAGTCCATGAAGGCGGCAGTCCGATTCCCCAGTTGTTCGATTGATATGTCCAGTCGATCGCATTGAACCAATCGCCGCTGTTGTAGCTGTTCCCGTCTAGCGATTTGGAGCGGAGAATATCATCGCCCGCATGGAAGAACGGAACACCTTGTGACAGCATGACGAAATCGAGCGCGAGATTCTGGATACGCACGCGATCCGCTGCCGTTGTAGTTGTCGGCGCTTTCAACTGAACGGTATCAAAAATCGTTTCGTTGTCGTGCGCGCTGACATAGACGATATGTTCTTGCGGGTCGAGCGTGTAACCCGTCGGTGAGCCGTTGTAATCGACTTCCGCGCCGGTGACCGACTCGCCGCTTGCGCCGATGAAGCTGTAATCGGCAAGGTTGCCCGCCAGACCAACACGAATACGGTCAGCGAACAGGAGGAGCAGACTCAGTTGTTCTGCTTCGGTGCGATCTTCGGTTTCGTTCGGGTCAACCAGAAGCCCGTTCGCGAAACCTTGACGCTGCCAATCGCCAAACGGACTGCCGCCGCGCACGCTGTCACGAATACGATCGTTAAACGTGCCAATTCCAGTACCGGGCAGATTAAGCTGGGTGGCATTGATGCCGCGCGCGTCGCTGGCGACTTCACCGAAGTTCCAGCCTTCACCGTAAACGTAGATCGCGCTGCCGTCCACGCCGTCCGCCTCGAGAGTGAGTGCATCGAGCGCATCGCGGACTGCTTGCATATCCGACACCATATGATGACCCATCAGGTCAAAGCGGAAGCCATCGACTTTGTATTGAGTCGCCCATGTCACCACGCTGTCCACCATGAGGCGGCGCATCATGTCGTGTTCGGTGGCAGTATTCGCGCAGCAGGTTGAGGTTTCAAGCCTGCCGGAAACACTCAAGCGGTGATAGTAGCCGGGAACGATCCGGTCAAGGACGGAATTCGGGTTCTGTCCGGCGGAATTCGTGTGGTTATAGACCACATCCATCACGACGCGCAGCCCGTTTTGATTGAGTGCCTGCACCATCTGGCGGAATTCGACAATACGCGCCGTGCCGTTTGCATCGGTCGCATAGCTGCCTTCTGGTACGGTGTAATGCAGCGGATCATAACCCCAGTTGAAACCGTCCAGATCACGGAGCGGGTCAATGATCGCCTGCTGTTCTTCACTGTCCGGCGGGAAGAGCTCGAGCCAGCGGGAATCGATTTCTTCGCGTTCGCCTGAGACTTCATTGATCGTCGCAATATCGAACACGGGCAGCAGGTGAATATGGCTTAATCCGGCGTCCGCAAGCGCACGCAGATGGCGCATTCCGGCGGATTCAACGTCGGTGAAGGCGAGGAACGTTCCGCGATGTTCCGGCGGTACGCTTTCATCTTCAATGCTGAAATCGCGCACATGCAGTTCGTAGAGGACGATATCCTCTGGCGCGGCGAGTTCAGGTTTCACCAGTTCGCTCCAGCCAGCAGGCGCAAGCGCCGGATCATTCAGATCGACAAGCTGGCTGCGCTGGCTGTTGGTCGAAAGGCTGACCGAATACGGATCGGTGACGAGATTCTGTTCGACAAGCTGTGTTGACGGAGCGTATACCGTAACTTCGAACAGGTAGAACTGCCCATACCATTCCGGCTCACCGGTGATCGACCACACACCCGTTTCACGGTCAAATTCCATGCGGGTTTGAGTGCTCTCAGTTTCGGGATTGGAATCCGCGAATAGGTGGAAATCGACACGCTGCGCGGTTGGTGCCCACACACGCACCGTCGGAACGCCGTTTTCATCCCATGTCACACCGAGATCGCCATCGTAAGCGAATAGGTCATCCAGCACACCGGGGATTTGAATGCCTGTGGCATCAACCAGCACGCCATCTGCCGACTCAGCACTAACAATGATTTGACTGCGGAGCAGACCGGGAATCAGCCCGAGATCCGCTTCGGAGAAGCGCAGCGCGGTGTAGCCTGCAAGGTGCGGGAATTTCGCGACAGTTTCGTCGCTGAGTCCTGCTTCATCAACGGTGAGTGTGACACTGCTGCCGCCTGCGATGGCTGTACCTGCCACCTCAATACCCGCGCCAGCACTGTAATACACGCGGAAAACCATGCCTTCTTCCGGCGTGATGTTCCATGCGATCGTGTCGCGCGTCACCCAATGCGCTTTGGAGAGAGCGATATCAATGGCGGGCGGCGCTTCGCCACCGATCTGAATGGTCATGATGTTCGTCGATGTATCAAACAAGAACTCGACTAATTGATTATCTTCGCGCACGACAAACGGAATATTCGCGCCATCACGGGCACCTTCCGCGCCGTAGTTGAGCGCCCACGTACCGTTAAGCGCGACTTTCGCTTCATAACTTCCGGCTACCAGTTCCGATGTGCTGAACAGATATGTTCCATCGCCATCCGGATCTTGCAGCACACTCAGGTAGCAGTCCGGCGCCCAATCGCCCGGGCAGCCAATTTCGCTTTGATAACTGCCGGGAACACTCGCGATGATGTTATTCACGCTGTCCCATACCCAGTGGGTATCATGGCTGTAAGCGAATGTAACCGCTGTCTCTTCTTCCAGAACAAGGGGGATATTCGCTCCGCCTTGTTCGGCGTTTAAACCATAGTTGACGTCCCATGTTCCGTTGAGCGCTACTTTGTATTCATAGCTGCCCGCCGGAAGTGTAAACGTCCCCATCCAAATTCCGCCAACCTCGTTGTACACGAGCGCGGTTGCATCGCAGTCCGTCTGCCAATCGCCTGAGCATCCAAGCACACTCTGGATCGTGCCGGGTATGACGACAAGCGTCGGGAGTTCACCGGTATCCTGTGCTTGAGCGATTCCGGAGAAGGAAAGCAGTGCAATCACGACAAGTAGTAAGGTCAACCGCATGCTGATCAACGTCTTTCGCGTGAAGCGGTTCACGTCGAAACCTCCTAATTAACCTATATACCTACGACAAATCAATGTATTGCCAATCGGGTGTATATCCCCAAGCGGAATAAAAGTCAACAAGCTTGTGAAGAACGTCCATTGAGGATGCGCCGAGTGTCGCGGTATAAGGTGAAGGAATCACAAAGGGGACGGCTGTTCACCGTCCCCTTATGTGAGTCGAGTTGGAGCGGGCTTCGCTTAGTTTTAGTTGTGCGAAGGCGCGTTGATCTTGACGTTGACCGTGCGCGGCTGAAGTTCAGGGCGCTTTGGCAGGGTCAGCGTGAGGACACCGTTATCGAGTGTGGCTTCGACCGCATCCGACTGAACGGGCTGCGGCAGACGAACGACGCGGCTGAAACGACCGCTTACACGCTCGGTGATAAGCGCGCGTGTACCCTCAGCAGGAACCGACGCCGGAATTTCACCGGTGATGGTGAGCATATCATCCTGCACGCTGATGTTCAGCTTGTCTGCAGGAATGCCGGGCAGCGAGGTGATCACGGTGTAGTGATCTTGTGCTTCATGCACATCGAGCGTCAGGCGAAGGTCAGCCATATTTTCCATGACGCTGCCGAAACCGCGCCAATTTTCGTCCATCAGCCGATCCATCGCATTCTGCATAGCCGCCAATTCACGAACGGGATTCCAACGGATCAAGGATGCCATGATTTTCTCTCCTCACAAGCGTTTGCTTTGCTTAATTGCACTACACCTTTAAGGTAATCGCGGCGTATATGAGAACGATATACGCCGCGTAAAAACGATGTAGGAGGAAAATCGAAGAATTATAAGAGCGCGTTAGGCGTCCTGTTTGGGCTGCTGTTCCGGCAGGCGCACATACAGACGGGTAAGCCAGCGCAGCCGCTCTCGCGTTCCGTTGTCGAGCTGTTCCGGTAGGAATCGCCATGTCCAGTTGCCGCCGAGCTTGCCGGGGGTATTCATGCGGCAGTCCGCGCCCAATCCCATGATGTCCTGTAAAGAGATCACAGCGGTGTGCGCGACCGACATCATGGCGAGACGAATCAACGCCCAATGCGGCTCGGTGACATCATAAGCGACATAATTCCGTACATGATCGCGGATGTGATCGTCGGTTTCCTGCCACCACCAGCCGAGCGTCGTATTGTTATCATGGGTGCCGGTATAGACAATGCAGTTCGGCACATGGGCATGGGGTAAGAAACCGCTCGCTTCGTCAAGGTTACCCCACGCAAACTGAAGGATCTTCATGCCCGGCAGATTGAATGTATCGCGCATTTCGATGACACCGGGGGTAATCAAACCCAAGTCCTCGGCGATGATGGGGAGGTCGCTCAGTGCGGCTTGCACGGTGCGAAGGAATTTTATGCCGGGACCGGGAACCCACTGTCCACGTACTGCGGTCGGTTCGCTGGCGGGGACTTCCCAATATGCCTCAAATCCCCGGAAGTGATCGATGCGGACGATATCGACATACTGAAGCGTGTTCTTGATGCGGCGAATCCACCAGCCATAACCGTCATCTTCCAATACATCCCAACGGTAGAGCGGGTTTCCCCAACGCTGCCCTGTTTCGCTAAAGTAGTCCGGCGGAACACCGGCGATCACCGTCGGATTGCCAACTTCATCAAGATAGAATAGGTCACGATTTGCCCATACATCGCTGCTATCGTGTGCGACGAAGATCGGCAGGTCGCCAATCAATTGGATGCTTTTGCTGTTCGCGTAAGCCTTGAGATCGCGCCATTGGCGGAAGAACATCCACTGAACAAACTTCGCTTCAGCGACTTCGACGGCGTTTTCTTCCGCCGCTTTGATCATCGTTTCAGGGTCGCGGAGCGCTTCGCCCTTGTCCCATTCAACCCACGATTTACCGCCAGCTTTGGTCTTGAGCGCAAGATACAACGCGTAATCTGTCAGCCAGTTTTCGTTCTCACTGCACCATTCGTCAAAGGCATCTTTTTGGATTTTTGTGGCTTTTTCGGCAAAACGGCGGTACGCCTTGCCGAGCATATCCGTGTGATAAATGATGACAGGTCCGAAATCGACTGCGTATTTTGGAAAATCAGGGACGACGGCGACATCTTCAGGAGTCAACCAGCCTTCGGCAACCAGCTTGTCCAAGCTGATCAATAGGGGATTGCCCGCGAACGTAGACAGTGATTGATATGGAGAATCGCCGTAGCTTGTCGGTCCGAGGGGGAGCATCTGCCAGTATCGCTGACCCGCGCTGGCAAGGTAATCGACAAAGTGATACGCCCAGTCACCGAGATCGCCAATACCGTAGCGACCGGGGAGCGATGTTGGGTGGAGGAGAATGCCGCTGGCACGAGGGAAGTGCATGGTGAATCCTTTCAGGAACGTCGGATAACTTCGAAACCGAAATGGGCTAACAATAACATAAACCACGCACCCAGATAAGTGGTGGGTGTGTTATCATTCACCGGAGAATACAGGATAAAACGCCTAAAAACGCATGGAAACTTTAAACGGCACGATTGAGCGAGTGACGTTCTATAACCCCGAAACCGGCTACAGCGTAGTCAAAATCAAGGCGGATCGTCAGTATCGCGATGCTGAGGCACGCGACGGTACGATCACGGTAGTCGGGACAATGCCGGAAATGGGTGCGGGTGAGAATGCTCAGTTTGTCGGCGGATGGGTCGATGATCAACGGTATGGGCGGCAGTTCCGCGCAGAGCAGGTGACACCGCTGCCGCCATCGACGGTTGAGGGAATCGTGAACTTCCTCGCCAGCGGGATCGTGCGTGGGATCGGCGTCAAGACAGCAGAGCGAATCGTGGCGCATTTTGGCGCGCAAACGCTCACGATTCTTGATCATCACCCGGAGCGACTGGACGAAGTCCCGGGGATCAAACGCGAACTGCTGGCGAAACTTAAGATTGCGTGGCAGGAAAATCAAGCGACACGACAATCGATGATTTTCTTGCAAGGCTACGGCGTCAGCGCGAAGATGGCGCAGCGGATATTTCAGCATTATGGCTCGCTGACGATTGCGACGGTGAAAGAGAATCCGTTTACGCTGGCGGATGAAGTGTTCGGGATCGGGTTCATACGGGCGGATGCGATCGCTCGCAGCATGGGCGTTCCGCCGGATGCCGTAGTGCGGATTCGGGCAGGGTTGGCGTATACACTGGGGCAGATCAGCAAAGACGGGCATGTGTTCGCGCCGCGTGATATGCTGATCGAAAAAGCCGGAGAGGCGCTCGGCGTAGATAATCTGCCGCTGATCCGTGATGTACTGGTGAAAGAAATTGCCAACGGGGAACTAATCCTCGACCAACTGCCTATCAATGGCGAAATGGTGGAGGCGATTTACCTGCCCCTTTACCACAACGCGGAGACAGGAACGGTTGAGCGGCTGAGACTGCTCAATAACCTCCCGTCATCGCTGATGGTCAAAATGCGCGCTTCGGAATGGGAACCGTTTCTCGCAAAGCTCACCGATAAGGCACAAGTCAAGCTCACACAGCAGCAGCAGGGCGCGGTGCGCGCTGCCGTGTTCCACAAACTGAGCGTCCTCACAGGGGGACCGGGAACCGGCAAAACGACGACTCTCCGTATGGTGATCGAAGCGCTGGAAGCGCTCAACGTGAAATATGCGCTTGCCTCGCCAACGGGACGCGCCGCCAAGCGCCTGAGCGAAGCGACCGATCGCCCCGCCAGCACGATTCATCGCCTGCTTGGTTATGTGCCGGGAGAAGGATTCGATTACGACGAGGATACGCCGCTCGAAGTCGAAATGCTGATCATCGATGAAGCATCGATGCTTGATCTGCTGCTGTTTGCGGATGTGTTGAGCGCGCTCAAGCCGACTGCCCATTTGATGCTGGTCGGGGATGTCGATCAACTGCCGAGTGTGGGCGCGGGAAATGTGCTGCGCGATGTGATTAGCAGCGAAATCGCGTTTGTTACCCGGTTGGATACGATTTTCCGTCAGGGAGATGACAGCGCGATCATTGTCAACGCGCACCGGATTAATCACGGTGAAGCGCCGTTTATGGATAACAAAAGCCGCGATTTCTTCGTATTTGTGGAAGAAGACCCGGCGCTAGCGGCGGAGTTGGTGGTCGATATTGTGAAGAATCGGCTGCCAAGCAAGTTCGGCGTTGACCCGATCCGCGATGTGCAGGTGATTTCGCCGATGTACCGGGGCGCTGCCGGTGTCAATTCGCTAAATGATGCGCTGCAAACCGTCCTCAACGGTGATAAACGCATGGCGGAAAAGAAAATCGGTGATCGGGTGTTTCGCGTCGGCGATAAAGTGATGCAAACGCGAAACAACTACGAAAAAGATGTCTTTAACGGCGATATTGGGCGGATCAATGCGATCGATTTTGAAGATCAGCAAATCGATGTGGTGATCGATGGGCGCTATGTCGTTTATGACTTCATGGAGACGGATGAACTGATCCACGCGTACTGCATCAGCACCCATCGCAGCCAAGGATCAGAGTATCCGATCGTGGTGATGACGCTGCTCACCCAGCATTACATGATGCTTCAGCGCAATCTGCTGTACACGGCGGTCACACGGGCGAAACAGGTTGTTGTGCTGGTTGGAAGCCGCAAAGCGGTATTTATGGCTGTGCAGAACAACAAAGTCATGGAACGGTATACCGGGCTTCTGCCCCGTTTGCAAAACGTGGAATAGGGGGCTTCATCTGCCCCCCGTTTTACTCGGTTTTGAGCGCGGTTACAGTTGTCATGCGCGCGGCACGCAGCGATGGATACAGCCCCGCGAGAATGCCGACGCTTGTTGCAAGTGCGAGCGCGAACAGGGCAAGTTCCGGCGGAATCACGACGAGCTCGCCGCCCAACTGCGAGACATCAACAGGCAGGAACATGATCCCGCTTGACTGTTCTTGAGGCGCATTCGCCAGTGCAGTATTGATCAAGTTTTGCAGCCCATACGCTGCTGTGATGCCTGCAAGACCCCCTAAAATGCCCACTAACGCGGCTTCGAGCAGGAACACGATAAGCACATCGCGGTCGGTTGCTCCGATCGCTTTCATCAAGCCGATCTCGCGGGTGCGTTCCAGAATTGCCATCGTCATCGTGTTAGCGACACCGAACGCGGCAACAAGTAGCGCAACACCCCCCACGCCGCCAAGCATCAAGCGCATCGTGCCAAAAAACTTGTTGATTTCGGTGAGGAAATCGCCCAACCCGCCAGCGTTGAGTCCTCTTTCGCGCAGCACTTCGGTGACGGACTGCGTGGTTTCACGGTTTGTCGCCCGAATGATCACCCGATTGAATGTGAACGTCTCCGGGTCAAGCTGCTGCCCGGTGATATATTCATTGAGTTCAAGCACACGCGCCATCGGCATGAGCACTGCATAATCGTAGGAATTTCCCGGTGCGATCACACCGCCAACCCGAATATCAAATTCGCGGTCGTCACTCCCATCCCCTTTGTAGACGGTCATTTCAAGTGGGGCGGTCATCAGATCGATCGTGATCGGCTCATAGATCTCGGCTTCGGGATCATAGAAGCTCTGCCCAACAAAACCACCCACGAGGATCGTATCCCCTTCAAGCAGGAGTTCACCCTGCTGCATGGTCACCCCAAGATAGGGAAGCAGACGCGGATCGACACCCACAAGCTGTCCGCCGCCGTGATATTGATCCGAGATAAACTCTGCCCAGCCTTGAAGCTCGACAATCGGGATAACTGCCGCCACACCGGGAATATTCCAGAATGATTGAACGGTTGCCAGATCAAGCACAGGCACATCGGCAGTATCCGTTTCGGAAGATAAACTGCCGCCCCCACCACCGCCCCCATAGAACATCCCGTAATTGGGGTAAACCTGAATTTCGGTCAGTGAGTTATTTTGCCCGATTCCACGCTCGGCAGCGCTTTGCAAACCAATCGTGAGCGCGATCAGTAGGATCACCGCAGTCGTGCCTACCAACACCCCGCCCGCCGTCATGATCAGGCGGGCGCGGGCGCGCATCAGGTTATGAACTGCCAGCGATGCGAGTTCACCCATCATGGCGGATTTAGCCTCCCAGCCCTAAGAAACTGAGGAGGAGGCGCGCCAGTAGGTCTTCTTCGGCTTCTTCAACAGGGACATCTTCAGGAAAACCGGGGAACGGCGTCATTTCCGGCGGCGGTTCGGGAATCATCGCTTCCGAGTCAAACGTGAGATCAAAGCTGCGTTCGTTGTTCAGGTCGTCCATGTAATAGACGGTGAACGTCACCGACATCGCGCCCGCATCAAGCGGGATCACCACGACATCGAGTGAGGTGTCGTCGTCGGCGCGCACGGGTGAAAGCTCCTGTTCCGCGCCTTCTGGAATTTCAGCATTTTCCGCGCTGATCACAATACGGGTGAGTTCGACAATATCTGTGCCGTTATTGCGAATTTCGAGCGTGAGCGGAACGCCTTCACCCACATTGACCATTTCCGGCATCGGGTTAAGCATCGTGGGCTGGAGACGCGGCGGCGCAACGACGACAATGCTCGCCTGAAGATTTTCCTGCGCCTGACTTCCATCCGGATTACGGTAGCGGAGCGTGATCGGCAGGTTATAGATACCGCTGCGAACCGTCCCATTCACGATAAACGGTTGATCGATACTGAGCGAGCCGTTCGGGTTGATATTCCCGATAAAAATCGTATTCCCCGAACCTAGCGGCGCAAAAGCGTTACCGGGAATGCCATCGGTCGTTGTCGTCGATCCGCCCGTGCCACCTGACCCGCCCGAACCCGAACCACCGCCTGAATCGCCGTCGGAGCTCGTGCTGACCGTGCCAAACGTGAGCAGCGCATTGGCGGCGATCGCATCACCGACGTTTTGCAGCGTCAATGACAGCGTGAAGCGGTCACCGGGTTCGAGGACATCCTCGCCCGTGCTGTAATCCTGAAGCAGCATCAGCGCGGTTGTAGGGGCTGCCACGTTGATTGTGATACTGCCTGTCGATTCCTCGCGTTCGTTATCGCGGAAAAAACTGACGACAATCGGCTGTCCTTTCGGTCCCGGTTCGGCAGCCGCGCTGACGATCATAGGTAGTTCCGCTGTAACGGTCTGACCGGGGGCAAGATCCCCCAATGGCAGTGTATCGCCGCGCTCACCGGGCAGGAGCAGGCTGTTTTCGCCCGCAACGCGGATCAACGCGCTGTTGACGGTGACTGTTCCGGTATTGGTGACATCGACACGCACGATCGCTTGTGTGCCGGGCGTGACGGGATCAGGCACGATTGAGTACCCTGTGACCGTGACCTGAGAGGCTTCTTCGATATTGAGAATGGTCACGCTCAGGTTGGCGTTACTTGTATAGTTTTCTCCCTCAAAATCGCGGTATGCCATGACAAGCGGCACCGAAGCAGGTCCCGGTTCTACGGTGGCGGATGCAACAACGGTGAGCGAGACTTCGAATGTGCCGCCGGGATTAATTGTCGGGATCGTCACGCTTGATTCACCGATCGCGGGTGTGAATCCGCCTTCCGCACCGAGCGAGATCGAAATGCCTTCGGCAGGACGACTGCCCACATTGACGATCTCGAAAATGAGCGTGACCGTACCACCGGGGGCGATCGCTTCCGGTTGGGCGCGGAATGCACGCACGATCAGCGATGGCTGCCCCGGCTGCGGGGTTGGGATCGTGAATGTTGCCAGCGGGAATGGAGTCGCGGTTGGTCCAAATACTTGCAACCCGATGGCTGCGGTCGATGTGCCGCGCACAGGATCGACCACCTGAACCTGATACAAGCCGGGACTCAAATTTGAGGGTAAGCCTGCGGTCAGGGTGGTGCTGTTCAAGAATGAGGTTGAAAGCACACCCACGCCGACCAAGCGCACAACAGATGTACTGGCGAAATTGACGCCAAACACGGTGATCGAGCGCGAATCGGAGTTCAAAACCTGTGTCGGCTCGAAACCTGTCACGGCAACGGGTCCGGCGGGCGTTTCGGTTGGCACAACGTCCTGCGCCGCGCTGCTAAATGTTGCTGCAAGCGCGAAGATGGTCAGAATCGCAAGTGTGATTTGAAGCAGGATGCGCTTATTCCGCATCGTTAAGTTCCTCACTTTCATGAACCGGTTCATCGACCGGGGTGGATGGTGCATCTTTGAGCAGACGGTCATCCTCAATTTCACCATCACGGATCGCGATTAAGCGTTCGGCGTATTGGGCGACATTCATATCGTGCGTGACGACGACAATCGTTTTTCCCTGCCGCATATGCAGATGGCTCAAAAGCTCCATCACACGCTGACCCGTCTTGCTGTCCAATGCGCCTGTGGGTTCGTCGCACATGATGATTGGCGGATTGTTGAACAGCGCTCGTGCAATTGCTACACGCTGCTGCTGACCTCCCGAAAGCTGTGACGGGCGATGATCAAGGCGATCACTCATTTTGAGCGCACCCAAGAGTTTGGCGGCGCGCTGATCTCGCTCATCCCGGCTCATTCCGGCGAAAATCCCCGGCAGCGCCACATTTTCGAGCGCGTTCAGCGTCGGCACGAGATAGAAGCTCTGAAAGACAAACCCGATCGATTTTCCGCGATACTGCGCGAGATCATCACTCGTCATCGCGTCGAGCGATTGATTAGCAACGCTGATCGCTCCGCTGTCGGCGCGTTCTAGTCCGCCGAGCAGATAAAGCAGCGTGCTTTTGCCCGATCCGCTGGGTCCCATGATGGCGACGAATTGACCACGCGGGATCGTTAACGAAACATTCCGCAGTACCGTGAGCGGTTTTCCGCCGGTCATGTAGCTCTTATAAACGCCTTGAGCACGGATGATCGGGCTAGAATCCGTGGCAATGGGTGACTGCGATAGATTGGGTACAAGTGCCATAGGTGGGGCAGTTACTCCCCAGACTCAGTGACTTCAGGCGTAATCTGGAGTTCGGGCGGTGCTTCGCCTTCGGGTATCATCATTGGATCTACAGGTATATCGCCCGTTAGCAGCGATGATTCATCCACGACGCTGGGTGCAGTCGCATTCCCGGTGATCACCGGGATACTGATGCTCACCACGATCCAGAACACCGTAATCAATGCCGCCGCCCATGCCCGACCGGAAAGCGCGAATCGTGCACCGAGATAAACCAGCACGATGTGCCAGAACCAGAATAGGGTCATCAGCGACAGCGCGTGATAGATTAGATTCTGGGCGAATGCGGATTGTTCCGCATAGCCATCCCATGACGTGAGGAGCGGCGTCAAACCCATTTCGCCCGTCATGCCGCCCGATTCATAATAGATCAAGCGAATGAGAATCATGATACCAAGCGGAACACTTGCCCAGATGGCAACCTGAAGATTGCGCCCAAAATCAGCACCCAAGCCGCGAAGCCAGCGTGCAAACAGATACAGCACGGCGAGAATCACCCACGCGACGACGAAATTACCCGCGCTGCGGAGTGCTGTCGTGGTGGTGGCACGCACATCAACAGGTGCGCCGCCTGATGGATCCGTTGGAACGCCGCCCATATCCGACGACTGCGCGCCAAAGTCGGATGGCGGCATCACATTAAAGCCGCCGTCAATGACCCCTCCGCCGCCACCGCCAGAGCCTGTAGGATCAAAAATGGGTTCGGTGATAACATCAGTGATGCTGGAATCAGGAACGCGCACCGCCTGAACGCCAGCGATCACCAAGATCAAGATAGCGATGATTACCCACTGAGCGTTTGTCGGAAATGTCTTAAAAAACCAACCGGGCTGAAGCAGCACGGTAATGATGTTGGCAATCAGCCCGCGTGGGCGCTTGGGTGGTGCGATGCTGGTGCTCGGTGCTTGAGGCTGCGCTGGCTGAATTGCAGTCGGGACTTTTCCTGATGGAAGCTGTCTCGCCATTCGTCCTCTTTCACTGGGTGATTAATCGCAGGAATCAAGTGCGCGATACTTGCGATTGTAATATACGAGCGGAAACGGTATCAGGTTGTGTGTTTCAGTTGCAAGTACTTCCCCGATGATGACTTGATGCGTGTCTCCATCAAATGTGTGCTTGATCCGGCAGTCTAGGTATGCGAGACAATCCGTTAAGATTGGCGCGCCTGTGACCGCGGTTTTGAGCGTCAGTCCATCAAATCGATTCGCATCGTCGGGAAGCTCTACACGCCCACCGAACAGATCGGAAAGCTGGAGCTGATGTGCCGCTAGGATGTTCACGGCAAAGATACCCGATTCAAGGATTAAAGGCAGCGAACTCACCGACTTATTCAGGCAGATCAAAATCTGAGGCGGTTCGATGGACAGGGAGCTAAAAGCGCTGACCGTCATTCCGCCGCGTTGATCACCACGCTGCGTCGTTACGATCGAGACACCGCTTACCCAGTAACGCAGCGTATTTCGCATTGCCTGAGAGTCAACGGGTGCCATCAGTTATCCTTTGGGACACGTAATATCCGGAAGATTTCGCGTAGAGCATATCACATTCTTCAGCGGAGCAAATATGCTGCCATCTGGGGAACAATATCCGCTAATGTGGTGATGCCGTTGGCAAATTCTTCCGCTCCCTTGCCGATGATCAGCGTCGGAACATCATTTTCGGTATGCTTGCCGTGAGTTAAATCCTCCAGATTACCGTGATCACTGGTAATGACGATTAATCCCTCGGAATCGTTCCATGTGTCGGTCGCACCCTTCATCACGCCGTCGAATAATTCGAGGACGCGCACACCATCCGCGACGACTCCGCGATGCCCGATTACGTCCGTGACCCAATGGGGAAAGAACGAGAATTCGTAACGCCGAGAAAGCTCGACCATCTTTACCCCCGCCTCGTAAGGAGTGTAAACAGGAGAGTCGGTGTAGCCAAGTTCGTTACGCCAGCCTTCGCCCGTCCAATCGACCGCGAGGGCATCGCCGCTGTAAATCGCACGGTCATCGAAGATCGGCACGCCAGCGACGAACGCCGCCTGCTGATAACTTGATCGCAGCCGTTTTCCGCTGTTGATCGCATCGTGCCAACGCGGGGGATACCCTTCGAGCAATCCGGCACGCAGTCCGTGTTGAATCACTTGCATGAAAAAGTTATCCTGCGCGATTAATTCACGAATCGGCAGATTGGGACGCGGTCCGTAATGCTCGCCGATTAAGGCAGGGATATTGCGCCCGGTGAGAATCATCGCCTGACCGGAAGCACTTTGCGGTCTGCCCGGAACGCCTACACGCGGATCGGTCGGTACAAAGGCGGCGCGTTCACTGATCTGACGCCCGGTACCTTTCACCCAGCGGCAGCCGTTTGTGAGCGCGTGCAGCGTCGGGAGAGCGGCGGCAGCGAATGGATTCACTGCCGGATCATCAACACCCAAGCCGATGCCGTCTAGAAAGATCAACAGAATGTGTCGGGTCATGGTTATTCGTGATGGGGCAAAATGTACGGGTTGGTCGCACGCTCACGTCCGATAGTCGTTTGCCCACCGTGACCGGGAAGCACGACTGTTTCATCAGGAAGTGTGAGCAGTTGCTCGTGGATCGATTTCATGAGCAGATCATAATCACCGCCGGGGAGATCGGTCCGCCCGATCGAGCCAGCAAACAGCGCGTCTCCGCTAAAAACGACTCCGTGCGAGGACATGTACAGCGCAATATGCCCCGGCGCGTGACCGGGAGTGAACAGTGTTTCAAGCTGAATGGCGCTGAGCGTGATTGTCTCGCGCTCCGATGTTAGGAGGCGATCCGGTGCTGCGGCTTCGGGGAAAAGGCGGTTGAAAAAGCGCATCCCTTGATCGGGCAGCCCGCTCAGCATAGGCAGAGCATCAGCATGGATGTAAAACGGCGCTCCGGTCAGTTCCTTGAGCGCTTTACTTGCCATAATATGGTCAAAATGGGCATGGGTGGCAATGATCAGCTTGATCGTCCACCCTGCTTCATCCGCCATCGCTTTTAGGGCTTCTGCTTGATCGACGGGGTCGATCAAGACCGCTTCGTTCGTTTCCGTATCACCGATCAAATACGCGTTGGTAGCTGCCATTCCCAACGTGGTAAATCGAATCGATAGCGTCATCGAATGTCCTCATGCTGCCTATACGCTGACAGGTTCAGCGGGCGCGGGCGTACGGCGCGATAGAAAACCCCACAGGGTACGGAGTTCTTGCATGCGAAGAATCTG
>CALBRY010000177.1 GCA_937927665.1 uncultured Chloroflexota bacterium | reverse complement strand
GGTGATGATGCGGTGCGTGAGCTAAAGGATGGATGGTTTAACGCCGCCTACTGTGTCCGATTAGCGGATGGTCGAGAGGTAATCCTGAAGATCGCGCCGCCCAGAGAAGCTGAAGTGATGACGTATGAAAAAAGTCTCATGACCACTGAAGTGGACTCGATGCGTCTGGTTGGTCAGAATCCCGCTATCCCTGTGCCAGAAATCTATTATTTCGATACTGCCCGGGATTTATGCGATTCGGATTATTTCTTTATGGAAAAGCTGACCGGGGACAACTTGGAACACATTAACAAGGTGCTGCCGCCAGCGGAAAAAGCGGAAATCGATCGGCAGATCGGCGTGATTGTCCGCGAGGTCAATGGGTTTACGGGCACGTATTATGGCTACGACGGCAACAGTGCCTTACGCGGAGATACTTGGAAAGAGGCGTTCATCAAGATTGTGGATTCTGTGCTGGAAGACGGTGTGAGAAAGAATGCTTATTTTTTTGGTTTCGATGTGGATGCTATCCGCGCTGTGGTTCTGAAACATGCGCCCTCTCTAGAAACGGTTACCGTTCCCCGGTTAGTGCATTGGGATGCTTGGGATCCGAATGTTTTCGTCAGGGATGGTCGCGTGATCGGCATCATCGATTTTGAGCGCGCACTCTGGGCTGACCCGCTGATGGAAGCGCAGTTTCGCGCGTTAGCCTTCGGTGGTGTTTCTGAAAGTATGCGTGGTTACGGAAAAACCACCTTTACGCATGACGAGGATGTCCGTTGCCATCTCTACACCCTGCACCTCGCGCTTGTTATGAAAACGGAATGCTACTATCGAAATTACGATACGGACGAAGTCAGCAATATTGCTGGTGTGCTGCTCGTTGCCGCGATGCAGTGGCTTCAGGAGAATTGATGTCTCGCTCATCAAATGCCGAACGTTTGGGGACTGAGAAGATCGGCAGACTCCTGCTGGAAATTTCTTCCCAGACGACGCTTTCACTCTTGGTCTACGCCATTTACAGCGTCACAGACACTTACTTCCTTTCGGTAGGGATCAATTCGCTGGCGGCTGCCGGGGCATCGGTCACCGCTCCGATTCTCATGGCGCTCGGTGGCGTTACGACCACTGTTGGCGCGGGTGGTGCGTCCGTGGTTTCGCGGGCACTCGGAGAGGGCAAATCGGAGAAAGCGTCCCGAACAGTTGCCAATACCTTCCTGATCTTCTGGGCGGCTGCACTGGTGATTACCGTGGTTGGTGTCATTTTCATCCAGCCGATTGTTTATCTGCTGGGGGCGACGGACAGCGTTGCTCCCTACGCCATCGAATATGGGCGAATTATCTTCCTCGGCGCGATCACCAGCACTGGTTTTTCAGCGATTGTCAGAGCAGATGGCAATATTCGCTACTCAACAGCAATGTGGATCATCCCCGTGAGTGCGAACATTGTCTTATGTTGGCTGTTCATCATCGTTCTGCACATGGGGGCGTCCGGGGCGGCGCTGGCGACGGTCGCGGGACAGGCGCTGTCGGCTGGCATGAGTATCTATTTCTTCTTTTTCAGAAAAAACCGCTCTTACACACTCAAAGCGGCTCATTTCAAACCGGATCGGATGATCATTGCCGAGGTCATGATCATCGGATTCCCCTCCTTTATGAAAAGCGTCAGCGCCAGCTTGGTTGTCATCGTCACCAATAACCTGCTGAAGTTGATCGGGGGAGACAGCGCGCTCGGTGTGTTTGCGATTGTCAACCGGCTCTATTCCAGCTTGAACACCCCGCAGACCGGGATAATTCAGGGGATGCAGCCTATCGTGGGGTACAACTTCGGTCAGAGGAAGTTTGACCGGGTTCGAAAGACCATGACCTACTCGCTCGGTTCATCTGTAATCTATGGGCTGTTTGTTTTCAGCCTTTGTCTGCTCATTCCGGCAACCCTGATCGGGTTCCTTTCAAAAGAGCCGATGATTCTCGCAGAAGGTCAGACCGCCCTGAGATTACTCGCGCTCGCCTGTCCGCTCGGCGGCATATCGGTGATGATCGCTGCCTATTTCCAATCCACCGGTAGGGCAAAGGAAGCGCTTATGATCACCCTCGGGGGCATTATTCTCGTCAAGCTGCCTGTCCTGCTGATCGCTTCCAACCAGTTCTCCTTAACAGGGATTTGGGTATCAGAAGCGATTTCGGAGTTCATTCTCTGCACCGTTTCCCTGCTGATGCTGCGGAGACACCGGGCGAAAATTGCTGTTATGGAGCAGCTCGCCTACTAGTGAGTCACTTGGCATAACGACACAATTCGGGTGAATCCATGGCTTGTCAGAAAAAAGACCTATTTCGACCGCTGACCGAAGAAGAACGTACGGATGCGGCAGTTGGTTGAATATCGCGGAGTCGATTCAACACTTGCTCAAGCGACTGGCACTCGATGGTTTCTATCCTCAGCACAATTGACCGTTTCGAAGCAGAAGCTTTTGACCGCTTGTTTGAACTGTTCTATTTCAAGCTAGTTGTGATGATGCATGGGTGCGGAGGCGCTTCATCAACGAAGTCATCCTCCGCGGTGACGGTCACGGACTGCGGCATATCCCAATTGTCACTATTGAAAGTCAGGGCGTTCGGACATCGGTGGTCACATTCACGGTGGCGCGTCCAGCACCAGCGTGTAATCGCCGGTAGCTCCGCCCTCGGCGGGCATCCCGTCTAAACTCACCCCGGCGGAGATAAGAAGACCGATGACTAGCGTGACGAATAATCCCATGCGCGCCCATCGCTTAGAAGCGATTCTCCTTGCGTGAATATGACGCATGTGTATCTCCGGAGGTAGCGAAGCAGCTTCATACCGGAGCGGTACGATGTGCGGCAAGAAGAGTACGAAGTTCTTATCAAGAATGATTATAACATATATTGAGCAATTTTATATCCGTGTATAAACTTCGCTGTTGGGGCGCGCAAAATGGCTGTAGCCACAAAGCCGATCGATTGCCTACTTGACAATACTGTGCGTCGTACAGTATATTGATACTGTGTGATGCACAGTAAAGAACATCGCACAGTATCGTGAGGCGCACAGGTTATGACGGATACAGGTGAACACGTTGAACAACTTCGCCTGGAGCTGCGACGGGGTATCGTCGTCTTGGCGGTGTTGAGCCTGATGGGCAGCGCTGGCTACGGCTATAACCTCATTCAGAGGCTTAGCGTGTTGGGGTTGGACATCGAAGAAGGCACGCTTTATCCGCTGCTGCGGCGGTTGGAAAAACAGGGGCTGTTGCAGAGTGAGTGGGACACGACTGAATCTCGCCCGCGCAAGTATTACCGAATCAGCGTCGACGGACAAGCTGTGCTGACGGCGATGCGGGCGGAATGGCAGGAGACTGTGACGGTGATGAGGAGGATATTGGAAGGGGAGCATCATGAGTGAGTTGATCGACCGTTATGTTTACCAGGTGGGATTGTACGTGCGCCCAAAAGAGCGCAAGGAAATCGAAGCGGAACTGCGCTCGCAGATTCAAGATCAGCTTGAAGATCGCTACGGTGACTCTCCTACACAGGCAGACATTGCCGCCGTGCTGAAGCAGCTGGGCGATCCGCACACGATGGCGGCATCATACAGCGGTGAGCAGTACCTTGTCGGACCGGAGTTGTATCCGTTCATGATGACAGTACTCCGTTTTGGACTGCCGCTCGTTCCGACAGTGGTGGTCATCGCCAATATCGTCGGTGCAGCGCTTTCGCCGGAAGACAGCGACTGGGTTAGGCTGACGGTCGATTCGATGTTTACCGCGATTCAGGCGGCGCTCATCTTTGTCGCTGTTGTAGTGATTTTCTTCGCAATTTTGCAGCATTCCGGTGAGGAAGTCCGAGCGACAGCGAAGACCGAGTTCGACCCGCTGGAATTGCCCGCTGTGAATGCTCCCGAGGCTGTGAATCGCTTGGAGTCCGGCGTGGGCATGGCTATCGGTACACTAATCGGCATTGCCATCCTCTATTTTTTGCAGGTGGGCGGGCTGACGCTGAGTTTCAACCTGAGTGATCCGGGTGAAGTGCTGCCTGTGCCAATGGGCTGGATGGTCGTACTGCTGTTCACGACGTTCGCTGCGGTCTTTCTTAACCTGTGGGTGCTCCTTCGACGTCGCTGGACACTGGAAACATGGCTGGCGCAGACAATGCTCGATCTTGTGGGCGCTGTTGGTATCTACTTTGTGCTGCTCACTCCTGTGCTGGATCGGGTGATACAGGCACTGCCGGAGTTGAGCGAGAATCTGCCCCTTAATCAGCTAGCCTCGATCATCACGCTCTTCAACGTCATCATTATGGTGATATCCAACGGGGGTAAGCTCATCCGCTTGTGGCAGCAGCGGCAGGGGGCAAACGCCTAGCCCGCAGAACATCGCACAGTTACCACACACACGAGACAACTGAATCACGCACAGGGTTTGCCCCATCCGCTTAGGATGGCAGGCTTGCCACGACCTACACACAACCCTTAAACAAACCAATCGCGTTTTCAGAATGGGAGACACAATCATGCTCGATACACGGATTATCCTGTCAGGAATATGGGTTACGGTGATGCTGATCTATTTGCTGGGCGATGTGCTGCGTATCTACAGCGGTGATTTTGCCCGCATGGCTGAAAAGCAGCAGTTCAGCAGTCATATGTGGCTGGGGGCGGCGGTCCTCATGCTTATCCCCATTTTGATGGTGTTCATGTCGCTGGTACTGCCACAGCCGATCAACCGCTGGGCAAACATCATCGCTGCTGTCGGATTCTGCCTTTTCAATCTCGTTGGTTTAGGAAGCTATCCCTCCGCCTACGACAAGTTCTTGCTCATCGTCAGCATGATCTTCAATGGTGTGACGGTCTTTTATGCGTGGAACTGGTCATAGGGAAACAAGGAAATGAACATGAAAGCGATGATTTACACCCAATACGGCTCACCGGATGGCCTGCGCCTTGTCGACATGCCCAAGCCGATCCCGAAGGAGGGGGAGGTGCTGGTGAAAATCCACGCCGCCGCCGTCAACAGCGCTGATATCCGCTTGCTGCGCGGGCAGCCGTTCATCGTGCGGCTGACAGGCTATGGTATGTTCAAACCGAAGCATACCATCCTCGGCAGTGACATCGCCGGACGTGTGGAAGCGGTCGGGAGCGGAGTCACGGAGTTCAAACCGGGTGACTTCGTTTACGGTGATCTTTCAAACGACGGCATGGGTGGTTTTGCGGAATACGTCGCAGCGCCACAGGCGGTGCTTGCGCCGATGCCCTCCACCCTTCGCTTTGAGGAAGCGGCGGCGGTGCCGTTGGCGGGGATCACCGCGCTGCAAGCACTGCGCGATAAAGGACAGGTGCGCGCTGGCGAACGCGTGGCGATCAACGGCGCGTCGGGTGGTGTCGGCACATTTGCCGTGCAAATCGCTCATGCGTTGGGTGCGGATGTGACAGCCATCTCCAGCGCGAGCAAGTTGGAGCTGTTGAAGGAACTGGGTGCCGCACAGGTCATCGATTATGCCAGCGAAGATTTCACGGAGCGTGTCGGGCAGTATGATGTCATTCTCGGCATCAATGGCTATCACTCACTGGCGCATTATGCGCGCGCGCTCAAGCCGGGTGGTAGATATGTGATGGTTGGCGGGACGGACGCACAAATCTTCGAGGCGATGCTGCGTGCACCGCTTATGCCGAAGCGTGATGGCAAGCGGTTGGGCAATCTGATGGCGAAAACCACCTCCGCCGACTTACGCGCGCTGGCAGCATTGATCGAGCGCGGCGCGGTGAAGCCTGTCATCGAGCGCTGTTACCCGCTGGCGGACACGGCAGAGGCACTGCGATATCTGGAAGCGGGTCATGCACGGGGCAAGCTGGTAATTCAGCTTAGCCCCGGCGACTGAAGAAGAAATAATTCGAAAAGCATTGACGTTCAAACGCTGTTGAACGCTGCACGCGGCTGCTAGCAAATCCTAACGAACGCGTTCTTCCGGTTTTTGTCACATCTCAGCGGTTTCATACCTCAATGAGAGTGACGGACTGCAACAAGAGACGGGAACTTATGCATAAACACGATTGGCTGGCAGAGCAGCGTTCATCCGGTGACACCGATTATCGCCGAGGGTCTCTCCTGTTGTTTG
>CALBRY010000176.1 GCA_937927665.1 uncultured Chloroflexota bacterium | reverse complement strand
TCGAACACCGTATATTCGTTGACTGATTTACGTGGGCATGTAGATCAGTCAATTGAACAACCGATTCGCGTATCGGGCCACATTGTCGCTATGCCGGAAAGGAAACAACTCGTATTGATGGAGAAACCGTTCATCGAAGTTTATAATGAAAATGATGGGCAACCCCTAAGCGACGATGCTTTACTCACAGAAGGTGTAGCAATCCGAAGCTCTCTGCTTTATAACAGCTTCGTTGAAACCATTGGACTGGGTATTGGACCCTATGCATCTTACGAGATGGCCAATCTAATTGGCATCCCAGTCAAAGACAGTAGTCAATCGTCAATTCCTAAAGTGACTATTCATGATATCAGCGAAGCTGCGATTCAAATCGGGGAAGCTATCTTTCATTTTGATTTTTCAGACCTAGGAGTAATCACCCTAGATCGCGGTACAAAGCTTGATCTGAAAGTTCCCACCGATTCTGAGTACTAGGGATATGACGCCGACTAAATGGATCAGCGAATCCAATTAAGGCGGTCAAAAGCACATTGGTTAGTAGTGTAACATTAAAAAATTATTTATATATTTTCATAAGGAAATGAAATGGAAACAAGTGAAAGCAGCAGTCCGGGCGGCGCTCAGGGCGCTCCCGGAACAGGATTGGACAGCATTTCGTCGGTACTCTTTTTTGTGACGGAGTTTTCGACGAACGCACAGCTCTTCGGAATGGCGGCGCAGTGGATCAAAGAAGCGTCACAAACACTGGCGGAGATTCAGCTCATTGCAGTGCAGCACGATCTCTTGATTATGGCGCTCAACCAGAAGCAGGGGATCGCAGATACCAAGATTCAGGCGAATGTGGCAGCGATTGATGTGCTTCGCACGCGGCTTGATTCGCTTGTAAACAGCTTGGAGCGTTTGGCAAAACATAACGGCTTGTCTTATTAGAAAAGTACACAAGAGGAAAAATGACAACTTCTTTCAATATTGGGATTGATTGGCGGCGCAAGGGGTTGATCTGCTGGGATGCGCGTCCCGGTGATGCGCTCAACTTGGTGCCCAGTCCGCTAACTTATTCGGCGATTGGGTATCGCTTCATTGGTACAGGCGAAAATGGACTGTATTCGAGTTTAACAGCTTACGGAGCAAAAGTCTTTTATCAACTCGTAGATAGCGGGCTTTCGAGTGGAGTGGTGTTAGGTCAAGATGCTACGCTAGCTGCCAATGATATTCCTGCCCAGCCATCGACTACATATAGTGTCTGTGTGTGGATGAAGGGTTCAAGTTATTTCAACAATGTACCAATGGTGCTTCGCGTTCGCAATCAGATAGGTACCTTGTTATTTAGCTCAGGTGTCGTGAATACAACCTCTGGCTGGACACAGATCACAGCAACTGGCAGCACAAATGCCGCGACGACCCATCTCTACGTCGAACTGGTGAAAAACAACAGTGCGATCTCAGGCGACATTTCCGTGACCGGGTTCATGATTGTTCAGAATGCGACCCTGCCCAATGGCTACAACGCCGGCAGCGCCGCCGACCTGTACGATCATGTCACCGCATGGACGACCGATGCCGAGTGGTTTTTGGGCATTCACCGTCCGTATCAAGATGATGCCGACGATTCAATGCTGCGGCTGCGCTTGAAAAACGCGGACAAAACGTTCTCGCCGGAGTACGTGGGCAGTCCGCTGTATGGTGTGCTTGCGCCGTATCGCCCGGCGGTGGTGCGCTCCCATGATGGCACGACCACGCGCACGCACTGGACGGGGTGGATCGAGAGTATTCAGCCTAGCCCGGATCAATACGGTGAGCGCACAGTCGAGATTCGCGCGGCGGGTCCGATGCTCTTCTTGGAGGATGTCGAGACCAGCCTTGAGGTGCAGGAGAACAAGCGCACCGATGAGATCATCGATGCCCTGCTCGATGAGGTGGAGATTCCGCCCGCGCTCAGCGAATCATGGCTGCTCGGTGTAGCCGGATATGGCGAGATCAACGGCACGGCACACCTTGC
>CALBRY010000175.1 GCA_937927665.1 uncultured Chloroflexota bacterium | reverse complement strand
GCTCCAGTTCTGAGCTGTGAGTCCGCAAAGCAAGCAGTTGAGGGGATTTTGAGCGTTCGAGATGGGGAACGTCGTGCTACAGCTGTTGTCGCATTGGTTTCAGCGCTCGACGATAGTGGAGTTCAATTTGCTCTAGATGCGTCACATGGATTCGAAGAACCTGCACACAGAGCAATTGTTCTTGTTGCGCTTGCAACGCGCTTAGTAGGGAAACAACAAGAAGAAGTCTTACAACAGGTTTTTGCAGCGGTTGAAAGCATCGAAAACCCCTTCATAAAGGCACTGACTCTATCATGGCGCGTCTTTCCGCATCTTTCAAAGTTAAAATCTGAGTATGTGGTCAGAGCAATTAACCTTGCCGCTCAAGCCGCAAAGATGCTGCGCGCAGACCTGCGTGCACAAACGCAAGCGAGTATTGCATATAAAATCTGCGACCTTGGTTTAGGAACAGATCTTCTTGACCGAACTCTGTCGGATTTACAGGATAATTTCCACAATATCACAGTGAATGCTCTTTCAAGTCTGCTTGAATATCTGCCAAAGCCGCAAAAACTTCAAATAGTAGGCTTACTCTTAGAACTTCTTGCAAGCCTGCGAAATGACACGTCGGTCAAGAAAGCAGAATACCTTCGATGGACTAACACACTACTTCCCCATGTAACAGACGACGAGCATGAAAGACTAGTCTTAGATGGACTTGATATCGTGCTCCACATGCCAAAAGAGAATCAGAGTGATGAAGCACTACGTTATCTTCTGCCCTTCCTGAGAGTGGAGCACTTGAAACAAGTTGAAGCGGTTTTCAATCAGGCGGATGAACGCACAAGTATTTCGGCGGCATTAGGGCGCTTGGGACGACACCTGCTTGACCCATTGCGAACCAGGATTCTAGGCACTGCATTGGAGATGGGTACCCAATCGGACATTGATGAGGGAAAACGCGCGCAGTCAATAACTCGTGTAGCACCTTATCTTAGTGCCCAACTTCGAAAGATGGCAATTGAACGCAGCTTGCTGCTGGAAAACGAGATGAATCGGTCCGCAGCTTTGGCATCCCTAAGTGCACAAGGTAGCCCAGCTGAAGTCCGTCAGTTTTATGCCATAGCTCAATCTTTCAGTGATGATCGAGCCAAATTCCAACTGCTCACTGATTTAGCTCCGAAACTCAACAAGAAGCAGTTAGCTGAGTGCTTAGAGAGCTTATCGCAGATGCCGTCGATCTACGTCGGCAAGCTACTAAGGACATTGCGAACGCACTTATCCCAACAGGATATAAAATCAGCATTACACATGATTTCAGAGCGATTTGCTTCACTAGAATACGTAGAAGCTTTAGGTACTCTACTCCCTATGCTTGATTTTGATCAACAGCTTGAACTTCGGCGAATCAGCGTTGACATCGTACTTGGGGCACCTGTTCAGTCAGATGGAGCTATGCAGGTTGCACGAGCTGCTGCATCTTTGGCTGAAGTTCTACAGGACGATCTCAAACCAGTGATGAAGCATGCTCTTGAGATAGTCATGAAAATGGAAAACGAATGGCAAATGATTTTTATGCCAAGCGGGAGTATGCCATTTGCAGATGCCCTTGAAGTGCTTGCCCCGTACCTGCAAGGTGAACAAGTGCAGAGCACATATAGTGCGGCGCTTCGCCTCCACGATTCATTTCAGGATGACTTGTTTGGTTCTCCTCAAATGCGTCCACGATATCGTGTCCTTGCAGCACTTACCCCCCGAATGAACCATTATCAGCTCGAAAGAACGGTTAATCTCGCATTTGAGTGCAAAGACTCTTGGGAAACTGTGTACCTCTTGGAGGCTTTGGCGCCGCACCTTTCTCGAAGCCTCCGTGAACAAGTAGTAGAGCGAGCTACAGAAATTTCTGGGGGGTGGCAACGTGCCAGAGCCTTTCTGGCAATTCGCGAGGTTTCCCAGCATCCTGATGAGTTATTGCAACATATCCAAAGGGCGCTCTTGGAACATCTTTATGAAGTCTCTTCCGAAACACGTGAGACAGTGCTTTATTCCTTGGATGTTCAACTGTTTACACCGGAAATTGTTGGTGAGAGCACAATTGCCGCTATAGCAGAGTACATTATGCATACGATGTCTTAACTGTATGTGATCAGTATCGCAAATCGCTTCTTTGCACCATCTACAGAGAACATAAGCACAGCAGCCCAACAATGTTCGTCGCTCAGAACTGCGTGTCGTCTTCCTCCTCCTCCACATCCCACACGCTGCCCAACTCGATCACCTCGTCCACCCGATCACCGAGCATAATCGCGTGGACTTGATCCGCGAGGTGCGCAGGGATGCCGACCGCCTGCGCGAAATCGGTCGCAAGATCGACCGGGTGTGGATGCCAATGCTCGCGCTCGCGCACGGTCGGAGCGGCACCGCTGAGGAACTGGCGCAGCGCCTCGCCTTCGAGCACGTCCCATTCCGCGAACACCTGCTCCTCGTCCGAGCACTGCACCGACATCCATTCGAGCACTTGGCTATCATTCACATAAGCGAACTCCGGTTCTTCCTCGCGTGCGTTCTCCATAAAGCGCTCGATCCCGTCTTGCCGAATGATCGCGTCGCCGTGTTCGCGCCAGTGCTCCAAGTCGAGGATGCGCGCCCGCTCCGCCGCCATCATCGCCTCATAGGTCGCGTCAAGCGGCAGATCGGGGTACAGCACCGCGAACACGCCCCATCCGAGCGGCGAACCGTCCGGGTCAGCGATGCGCCCGACATGCAGATGCCAGCACTCCTCGTCGGGGCGCTCAACATGATCGTGCAAGCGGTCATCATCAAGGTCTTCCCGCCATGAGTACGCATCCTCGATGCCGTCCTCAAACAGCCCTTCACCGTAGAAGACCGAGTCGTCGTCCTCATCGAACTCGACAATGCGATCCTTCACGATGTCGATCACCGCGAGGAACGCATCAAGGTTTTCTTCCTCTGCGTGCTGTTTTGCTTCCGCAAGGATGCGCTGCACGTCCTGCTTGAACTCCGCTTCATCGACATACTCACCGAAAACGTGAAGCTCACCGATTGCCAGCGTGTCCCCGTCCTCGATCCACCACTTCTCAATGCCACCGACGTTCTCCCCGATGTCATCATCTTCAAGGAAACTGAAGCGGTACTCGATCACTGGTTCGCCGTCGATAAACCCCGCATCCTCTACCACCCACGAGTCGCGTACCGCGTCATAGGTGGCACGCCACAGCCGATTCTCTCGCATGGTAACTCCTTCCACACGTGCTATACCCGGCAGTGTATCAGAATACTTGTTCGTGTGTCGATGGGACTAAGAGATCAGCTGGTTTAAAAAGAGGCATTCAGGAAGCCAATGGTATCTATCAAACACATTGAGCGCTGATAGAGGCTAGGCGCTCACAATTCTAGTCAAGAGTAGCGTTCTTCGGGACTAACTCGCTATTATACTCATACCTATAACAACTGCCGTTCGCAACCTCGACGAAGGCACCAACGATGAGCGACCATGCGCCTATGAAGATCTTTCTATCGTATGCACAAGCCGATGATGGCTCTGAATTTGATACCCCTGATAAATCCTTGATGCGTCGCTTATTTCAAGGGTTAACCACAGCAGGTTTCGAAGTGTGGTGGGATCGCGAATCGATGCCTTCGCGCAGTGTCCCGATGAGCAAGGAAATAGAGGATGCGCTTTACAAATGTGATCGGTTCGTGTTGGTGGTGGGAGCGCACCTGCGTGAGTCAGAATGGGTGCGTGCAGAAATCGGCTATGCACGACGCGAGTGCAAGCCAATTACGATGATTTTACGCGCAGACAATCCAACGTATATCCCTGATGAATTGAAACTTGTTTTTGCAATTCCGTGTGCGGCACCACGTGAGTATACCAATGCCTTTGCCGACTTGACTGCTCGATTACGCGAAGATGCCCCTCTCGGTGAGACTTATGGCATAAGACCACTACCAGACTTCTATCTAGAACGCGCAACCCCTTTTAGCGCTGCCCATGCGTCGATTTGTACCGCAGCCGTCAACCCAACTGTGATTAGCGCCCCTACACGCTCAACAACTGTATCGGGTTATGCGGGCATTGGAAAAAGCACACTTGCAATCGCATTGGCGCAAGACTGTGAGGTGCGCCGCTTCTACAAAGATGGTGTGATCTGGGTAGATGTCGGTCAAAAACCGTTCATTACCGAACTTCAAGCTCGAGTCGGCGTAACGGTTTTCAAGGACAGCATCGACAATTATC
>CALBRY010000174.1 GCA_937927665.1 uncultured Chloroflexota bacterium | reverse complement strand
ACACTGGTTTCGACCGGCGATATGGAGGAGGAACGGTGGCGCACTGATGCCGGTGTATGGCAGGTCGAGCTTTTCTGGGAGTCGGGTCCGATGGAAGGCGCGGCGGGTGGCGACGACTTCTATGCGCTTGATGAGGTGCCGTACCACATGTACTTCAACTGGCGTGAGGCGCTCCACGGGGTTTATTGGCACGATAACTTTGGCTACTACTGGTCACACGGCTGTGTAAACCTCAGCGTCAGCGATGCAAAGTGGCTGTGGGATAATTGGGTTATTCAAGACACCCGTGTTTATGTTTACGACGAAAAGCCGGGCTAGACTGTGCTGCGCCTGATGGGTGCGAAAACGCGATCCATTTCGTTCAGTTCAGCCTAACTCTCGCTCTCAAACACCCGTGCCTGCACATGCTCCGTCATTGCTTGATACAAGTTTTCCAACAAGCCGCCGATTTCCCCCGGCGGCTTGCCCAAACGGCGGATCACCCCCGCATCAGCCGCCGGAGGGTTGAAATCAGGCGCAGTCCACTCAAACGAGTCTTTACCCCAAAACTGATCAAGCGACTGCTCCGATTCGACGCTTGCCGCTGCTGATATTTCTTCGACCGTTTCCACCGAAACCGCCGCCGCGCGCCGCTGGCGCAGTCCTTCGATTACCTGCTCACGGGTACGTCCTCGCAGGGTGAAAATCAGGAACGGGTCGGTGTCGAACTGCTCACCGAGTAGGTAGAACACTGCCGCTGTGTGCTTACATGGGTTCGCGTCATCGGGACACGAGCATCCAGTCATCAGATCGCGTGAGGTCTTGGGAAAGAGCGGAATCCGCGCCGCTTCGAACACGGTTTCGATCTCCTGCGGCATTTCCCCGTTGAGAAGCTGCGCGGTAAAGATTGCCTGTTCGCTGATCGCATCTAGCACCCGTTCCCATTCCTTGTCGGCGAGCGCCTTCACCTGAATTTCGACCGTGTACGGTTTCGGACGTGATCCCTGCACCCGCGCCTGCACCTGCCCGACCCCGATATCGATCTGCAAGACTTGTCCGCCGCGCGCATAGGAGCGCCCTCGTTCCAAGCGACTGCCCATGCCATAGCTTTCGAGGAGCGCGATCCAGCGCTTCGCCCACCAATTCGAGGCGAACGCGCCGCGTTTGCTCCGACTCTGAATGCCGTCCGAGCGTTTGATCGGGCGTGTGCCGCCGTTGGCAAACCACGAGAAGTAAATCTTGAAGGGGTTTTCTTGTTTCTTTGCCATTGCTTACACCTCGCGCAATCGCACCAACTCGCGTAAGTCATTTGTATTCAGTTCGGTTAGCCAGCTTTCATCCGCGCCGACAATCCGCCCTGCCAGCGCGCGTTTGCTCTCAATCAGATCATCGATCCTTTCTTCGAGCGTGCCGGCGCTCACGAACTTATGCACCTGCACATTTTGCGTTTGACCGATGCGGAAAGCGCGGTCGGTCGCCTGATCTTCGACGGCGGGATTCCACCAGCGATCAAAATGAAAAACATGATTGGCGCGCGTCAGGTTCAGCCCAACCCCGCCTGCTTTCAGCGAGAGAATAAACACCGTCGGACCGCGTTCTGCCTGAAATCTTCGGATCATCTCTTCGCGATACGGCACACGTGTGCCGCCGTGCAAATACAGCGGCTCATCGAAGAACTTATCGCGCAGTGCGGTTTGCAGCAGGCTGCCCATCTCGGCAAATTGGGTGAAGATCAAGGCGCGGTCGCCTTCCGCGTAGATTTCTTCCAACAGTTCATACAGGCGCGCCAGCTTACCGGAGCGCCCCTCCAGCGGACTGTCCTCTTTCAGGTACTGCGCCGGATGATTGCAGATCTGTTTCAACTGCATCAGCAGCGAAAGCACTAATCCGCGCCGTGACATTGCATCCCCTTCCGCCTCCGCTTGAGCGATCCGCTCCATAATGTCTTTGACGACTGCTTCGTACAGTGTTCCTTGTTCAGTCGTAAGCGGGGTGTACACCTTCGTCTCGATCTTGTCCGGCAGATCTGTGATCACATTCCGATCCGTTTTCAAGCGGCGGAGGATGAACGGTGCGGTTAAGCGCTTGAGCCGCTGCGCCGCGTCCGCATCGTCAAGCTTCTCAATTGGTGCCGCGAAACGGCGGCGGAAATGCTGCTCACTGCCCAGATAGCCGGGATTGAGAAAATGCAGGATCGACCAGAGTTCGGTCAGGCGGTTTTCGACTGGCGTTCCGGTCAAAGCGATCCGCTGATCTGCCTGCAATGCGCGGGCGGCTTGCGCCTGTTTGGTCGTGCTGTTTTTGATATTCTGCGCTTCATCGAGGATCACGGTTGACCAGGCGACCGGTTCGAGCGTGGCACGGTCGCGGGCGAGCAGCGCATAACTCGTCAGCACGATATCGATCCCGTTGAGCGCCTGCTGAAAGGCTTCCCCGGATACGCGCTCCGCGCCCTGATGAATGAGCATTTTCAGGGTAGGCGCGAAACGTGCCAGCTCACGCCGCCAATTGCCAACAACGGACGTTGGACACACCACCAGCACTGGAGCGATCGCTTCCGCCTGTTTTCGCTGATGAAGCAAATAGGCGATCGTCGTCACCGTCTTGCCTAAGCCCATGTCATCAGCGAGACACGCCCCCAATCCATAGCGGCTGAGGAATGCCAACCACGCATAACCGCGCAGTTGATACGGACGCAGTTCAGCGTGCAGATCATCAGGCGGCGGCAGGATCGCAATCGCGTCTGGTTGGCGAAG
>CALBRY010000173.1 GCA_937927665.1 uncultured Chloroflexota bacterium | reverse complement strand
TTGGGAATCGTCACCCCGTGTTTATCCGCAATCAATTTGAGTGTGTGCAAAAGTTGTTGGAATAAATCCCATCCGCCCCATTGATCGATCATGTTCTTGTACTTGCGTAAACTCGCCGTGTTGAGCGACTGATACGCTGGCTCTGAAACATCCATATAACGGTCAGAAAGCAGCCCGCCGCAAACTGTCCCATAAGTTAGAAGGGTGATGTTATTGGCGCGGCAGTAATCAATCATGCGTACTTCTGGGCGGCGGTCGATGATCGAATACTGCACTTGATTGGAGACGATCCGTATGCCGTGCTCGGAGATGATTTGCATGTGTTCGGTGTCAAAATTCGTCAATCCCAGATGGCGCATCCAACGCTGATCACGGAGCGCGGCGAGATGCTCCAGCGCTTCCAGATAAGCCTCGTCGCGGTAATCCCACCAATGGAACTGCACCATATCAAGAATCTGTGACGCCATACGCCGCCGCGAGATACTGATCGCTTGCTCAACTGTGCGTCGAGGCATGGGCATTGGGCGGGGCACCCATTTTGTGAACGCTTGAAGCTGCTGGGGGGTTGATTCGCCGCGCTCGTCAAGCTGCTTGCGGAAAATCCCGACGAAGTCCTCCGCCGCTCCATAGTGATCTGCCAAGTCCCATGTCGATAGACCATCAGCGTGATACTTTGCCATGCTGTTAATCGCAGCGCGTGGATCAATTGCGCCATGTGCTCCGGAAAGCTGCCACATGCCATTTAGCAGACGGCAGATTCGGAGATCTGGCGTGAACTGGAAATAAGCCGCTTCAGGGAGCATTATTGCCTCGTTGGTCATCTGTCCGTCGTTGCCCGTCCCGATCAAAGATGCTAAATCTACCCTGTATGATGTGGATACGATAGACTCAACCTATTGCAGAGCGGATTAATTTACGAAAAGGAAACTTTCAAATGACGCTCCGGGTTACAGTATGGAATGAAGGACGCCATGAAAAGAAAAGCCCCGAAATCGCGACGTTGTATCCACAGGGGATTCATGGCGCAATCGCTGATGGACTGCGCGGATATGGGTTTGAGGTTGGCACCGCGATATTGGATCAACCGGAACACGGACTAACAGATGATGTGCTGAATGCAACCGATGTTTTGATTTGGTGGGGGCATATGGCGCATGGCGATGTCAAAGACGAGATTGTCGAAAAAGTTCACCAGCGCGTGCTTAATGGCATGGGCTTGATCGTCTTGCACAGCGGACATTTCTCCAAGATTTTCAAGCGCTTGATGGGGACAACATGTAACTTGATGTGGCGCGAAATGGGTGAACGCGAGCGCGTGTGGTGCGTTAATCCTGCCCACCCGATCGCTGAAGGAATCCCGAACTATTTCGAGATCGAACACAGCGAGATGTACGGCGAACCGTTTGGCATCCCTGAACCGGATTCGCTCGTATTCGTGAGTTGGTATCAGGGCGGCGAAGTATTTCGCAGCGGTGCATGTTTCTATCGTGGACGTGGGAAAGTGTTCTATTTCAGCCCCGGTCACGAAACCTACCCGATTTATCACGATGCGACGGTAATCAAGGTGATTGCGAACGGGGTGCGTTGGGCAGCACCGACGGCTGGACCGGAAATCCCGGTAGCCAACCGCAAAGAGCCGCTTGAACCGATTACGGAGGCTCGATGAGCCGCGTAATTCTGGTTGTGTGCGATGCGCTGCGTGATGACTCGGCGGCGCAGGGGATGGGCTACCTCGAACACTTGATCGAGACGAAGAAAGCGACCCGCTATCATGTGATCGCCGAAACCCCAACGATGTCCCGCCCGAACTACGAAGCACTGCACAGTGGGGTTGGATGCAGCGTACACGGAATCGTTAATAACTACATCGTGCGCCGCTCGATTATGCCGAACGTGTTCGGGATCGCACACGCGGCGGGCAAAGTGACGGCGGCTTCGGCGTATTCGTGGTATTCGGAACTCTACAATCGCGCCCCGTTTGATCCGGTGATGGATCGAGAAGTTGACGATCCAGCGCTGGATATTCAGCATGGGCGTTTCTATAACGCATTTGATATGCCAGATATCGAGGTATTCGCCGCAGCGGGGACACTGCTGCGCCGATTCCTGCCCGATTATCTGCTGATTCACCCGATGGGATTGGATACGCTTGGCGAGGCGCACGGCGCGCACAGTGAGCAGTATCGCAAACAGGTGATCGTGCAGGATCAGATCATCGCTTATCTCGCGCCGGACGCGCTTAAAGCCGGATACACGGTGCTCGTCACTGCGGATCACGGAATCAGTGATGACCGCATGCACGGTGGTACGACCGAAGACGTGCGCCGCGTCCCGCTCTATATCCTCACACCCGACGGAGTGGGAGAAGGTGACACCGGGCGGACTGTGCTTCAGCTTCAGATCGCGCCGACGGTGTTGAAACTGCTCGATCTGCCGATTCCTGATACCATGCAGCAGAAACCGCTGATTTAAAGGATAAGAAATGGATCAAGCAGCACTCCGATCATATCTGGAATTCGCGCTCGATGCGGTTTGGCAGGCGGGGCGGGTGACGCTCCGCCATTATCAAACCGGAATCGCGTATGAGCGCAAAGGGGATAATTCTCCCGTCACGGCGGCGGACAAAGAAGCCGAGCAGGTGCTACGTGGGTTGATCAACCGTTACTACCCGGATCACGGGATCGTCGGGGAGGAGTTCGGGCGGCAGGAGAGCAAGAACGGGCTTTACTGGACGGTTGACCCAATTGACGGAACAAAGTCGTTTATCTGCGGCGTGCCGTTTTACAGTAATTTGCTGGCGCTGGTCGATGAAAACGGTCGCTCGATTGTTGGTGTGGTGAATTTCCCGGCACTCAACGAAGTGGTTTACGCGCATCAAGGAATGGGATGCTGCTACTGGAACGGTCGCCGTTCGCGCGTGAGCAGCGTCGATAAACTCACTGATGCCGTGCTGCTGATGAGCGATATTGTTGGCTTCGGGGATCGTCAAGCACGATTCGAGCGGCTGATCAACAACACGTTTATCCAGCGGACGTGGGGCGATGCTTACGGGTACATGATGATCGCTACGGGACGCGCCGATGTGATGGTTGATCCTATCATGTGGTTATGGGACTGCGGACCGCTTCAAGTGATTCTCGAAGAAGCAGGCGGAACATTCACCGATTGGAAAGGTACCCCAACCATTCACACGACCGAAGCTGTCGCCACGAATGGCGTACTGCTCGATCAAGTGATGGCGATTACGCGCGGGTAGGATAATTCAAGCATTCTGAAAACGCACAAGAACAACGAGGCGAAGCGGCATGTTAGGGATCAAGCAGGAAACAGCGGCGGCATGGTATCAAGCGGCGCGTCCGCGCACGCTCACAGCGACATATGCGCCGCTTGGCGTGGCGGCAGCGATCGCGCTATCGCAAGGCGTATTCGAGTTGATCCCGTTTGTGCTGGCGCTGATCGGCGCGCTGTTCTTGCAGATCGCCGCCAATTTGATCAACGAGTATTTTGATTACCGGCGCGGCGCGGATACACATAAGGTCGCGGGGCAGGGCATGATTATCAAGAATCAAGTCCTGACCCCGCAGCAGGTCTTAATCGGCGCGATTCTGACCGTTCTGCTGGGCTGCCTCATCGGGTTGTATCTGCTGTTCCAATCAGGTCCGCTGCTGTTGTGGATCGGGTTGGGCGGGGTGTTTGTCGTAATTACCTATACGGCGGGTCCGTTTCCGTTGGCATACAACGGACTCGGGGAAATTGCCGTGTTTATTTTTATGGGTCCACTGATGGTTTTGGGCGCGTATTACGTAATGGCGCGCCAATTCGATTGGCTGCCCGTAATCGCCGGACTGCCGATCGGCGCGATGGTCGCGGCGATTTTGCACGCGAATAACATCCGCGATATGGATGCCGATCGAACGGTCAATAAGCGGACGATGGCGCTGCGATTGGGGCTGCGCGGTGCGCGTATCGAATATGTGGCACTGGTCGGCGGCGCGTATGTGATCGTTGCGGTGCTGGTTATGTTCGGCTATATGCCGCTGACAGCGCTGCTGGTCGCTGTCACCCTGCCGGAAGCGCTGCGGCTGATCCGGTTGATCACCAGCACCACCGAAACGGCGCTTTTGCATCAAGCACAAGGACGCACCGCAAAACTTCACGGTGCGTTTGGCTTGTGGTTGGTGATCGGCTGGTTGGCGTGGTTGGCGCTCGATCTGATCGTTTAGCCGCGCATCAGCTTAAGCGCACCGCTGACGAGGAGCGTTGTTCCCATATGAAACACCGACTCATCGAGGTCGAAGATCGGGCTGTGGTGCGGTCGGTGGACTTCATCCCGTTTCGCGCCGAGTAGGAACATTGCGCCGGGGGCTTTGCGTACCATAAACGCGAAGTCCTCGCCGCCCATGCTCGGATCATTACTAACCAATGTATCCGCGCCGTAAAGTTCGGTCACGACGCCGCGCAGAGTCGAAGCGACGCCGGGATCGTTGTAGGTTGATGGGCAGCCTTTGACGATTTGAAGCTCGTAATCACCGCCGAAGCCGCGTGTGAGTGCAAATGCGGCTTCAAGTTCACGCCACAATTTTTCGCGGATATCATCTTGATAGCTGCGGATCGTTCCACGCAGTTTAACCGAATCGGGGATAACGTTATTCGCGTCTCCGCCTTGAATTGCGCCGATAGTGATCACGGCGGGGCGGATCGGGTCAATGCGGCGGGCACGGATGCCGTGAATCGCGTTGATGATCTGCGCGGCAACGAAGATCGGATCGACGCCTAAATCGGGGTGCGCGGCATGCGTACCCTCGCCTTTGATCGTCGCGTAAAAACTGTCCGCTGCCGCCATGATATAGCCTGATTCGGCGACGATTTTTCCGGCAGGAATATCACTGGCGACGTGCAGCGCGATCACATGATCGACGCCATCGAGCGCGCCTTCTTCAACCATGCGCTGACCACCGCTTTTGCCTTCCGCATCTTCGGTTTCTTCGCACGGTTGAAACAGCAGGCGAATTTCGCCGCCGAGTTCGTCCGCCATTTCTGCAAAAATGCGCGCCGCCCCGAGCAGCATCGCCGTGTGCGAATCATGCCCGCACGCGTGCATTTTCCCCGGTGTTTGGGATGCATACGCGACTTCGTTTAGCTCGTTAACCGGAAGTGCGTCCATATCAGCGCGCACGGCGATCACCCGTGAGCCTTCGCCGATTGTCGCCACGATACCCGTTTTCGCGACTCCGGTTTGCACTTCATAACCGAGGCTTCGCAGTGTTTCGGCGGCGATCCCGGCAGTGCGGTATTCCTGAAATCCTAATTCGGGGTGTTGATGAATATCACGCCGCCATGCGACGATCTGTTCCTGTAAAGCGGTGGCGCGTTCGCTCACCTCCGCGAAATTCATCATGAAGTCTCCTGCTAATTTGCGATGGTTAGTCAGGGGTTTTAACATGGAGGCGCGATAATTCACAGTGCCAACAGTGCCAATTGAGGAGACAACACCATCGACGCCCAGATGCTCAAGCCGCTGTTCATGCTTAATCCGAACGTGGCTTTTTTGAATCATGGTTCATTTGGGGCGTGTCCGCG
>CALBRY010000172.1 GCA_937927665.1 uncultured Chloroflexota bacterium | reverse complement strand
TCTGCCGCCGGGATCAGCACCACATCCGTGCCTACTGCGTAATCGATCGTGTCTTTCAGGCTGGCATCAAGCGTGCTAGCCATCGACGCGGTGAACCCGGTCAAACTGAGCGTAAACGCCGTCATCAATAAAGCACCCCGGTAGCGCCCGATTGATCGGGTGATCTCACGCAGCGCCATCAAAAGCGGAATCGACCGCCCGATCTGCACGATGCTCGACCAGAGGCGCAGCGCGAACGGGTATGCTCGCAGAAACAACAGCGTCAGACTAAGCGCGAATAGAGTCGGCGCGAACAATGCCAGCGGATCGGAAAATGGGTCTTGGGCGCTGGTTGTCAGCCCACCCGATCGCCACAATGTGAACAGCATGTATGCTGCCGGGATGAACAGCAGCACATCCAGATAAGTTCGCTGCCACCATGCCCGCGCATTGGCGTTGTTCAGCGCTTTTTTACGCGTACCTTGCCATGAAAGGATCATCCCACCGCTTGCGGCGATCAGCACGGTTGCAGCCCCGCTCATCAATGCATTCGATGTGAGGACAACGGTGAGGGTTTCACCTTCCTGATCGAAGCGCAAGAACGATGAGGTGTGCGCGACAATCTGCACGACGAACGGGCTGATCACAGCAGCACTGATCACAGCGGCACATGCCAAGCACCCCCATATCCAAGCGTGAACAAACAGGATCGCGCGGCGGGTCATTCCTCGACTGGCGAGCAAGGCATCATCTTTTATCTGACGGCTCACGAGCAGCGCCGCGACCAATAAGACGAAATACAGCGTCAGACCGGCGACGGGCAGTGTGGTGATCGCAAGCTGTCCGGTAAGCTGCTGAACGTCTGCATTAAACGTTCGCAGACCGTCGATCGGAGAGATTTCCAGCCGGATACCCGGCAGAATCTCAGCGGCGGCGCGTTCGCCGGATTGAATCCGATCAACCAGCAGCGGCACATCCGATGTTTTCACTTCATCCCCGGCAAAGATCAGACTCCACACCGCCTCTTCAACCGGGGCGGCGCTGGCGCTGGCAGCCGCCCATAACGCATCAGCGCCCATCAGGATCACTGTCTCGAAAAAGCGTGGCGGCAGCATCCACGCGGGATCGTCCGTGTTGACGGGTCGCCACAGCGCGGCAACCCGTAGTTGAACCACCCCGCCGCCGGGACGGGAAGCAGTCAGTCGATCGCCCACCTGAACACCCATCGTCTGAAACAGCTTGTCGGACAGCAGCACCGGGATCGTCCCGTCATCATCGAGCGGCATGGAGGCGTTCCATGCGCCTGCTGTAATTTCGATGAGTCCGTCAGCGCCGCTTAATGTGCCGATCGTCAGACTGCCGAGGTTGTAAGCATCTGCACTTGTCGTCCAGATGCCGCCGCCGATGTATGCTGCCAGTTGGTCAGTGGGCAGCCCGACTGTTTCGACAAACGCGCCGCGCAGATGTTCATCTGCTGTTTGATAGCTGTCACGACTGATCGCGCCGTTCCACACGCCGAGATAGCGATAGCGGAAGGCGAACGAGGGCTGTGACAAGTGGTCGGTGAGCAAGCCGGAATTGACCGAATCAACATAGAGAATCAGGCTGATCGCCAGCGCAGCGGCGGCGGTTAAGCCGATCAGCGTCCACAGTACCAACAATCGATGTTGCCATAAACGTTCGAGTGCGAACTGGGACAGATCGAGTACAGCACGCACGCCCAATCCACCCCTTTCACGCGGATCGGAAGCGTCCGCCGCCGGAAGGCGCTTGCCGGTGTCTTTCACCATTCCAGATCGCATCATCACATCCTGCGGCTCAGGAGCGTGGGAACATCATGTCGGCATCCGGGTCAACACTGAGCGCGCAATCACGCACACCGTTCCCGTATACCTCTGGCTGAGCGGCATCAAACGGCAGCAGCGCGCTCACGCACGCCTGAAACGCCGATGCTTTCGTCTGCGCTTCGGTCAGCAGGCTGAGCAGATCGCCGTTGTCCAGCACATACCCGTCAAATGCCTGATCCAGCCAGCGGCGGATCACGTTCAAGCCGCTGGTAGATGTATCGCCCGTAAACGCCGGTGGGAACACAATCGTGCTCGGATCGCGTAGGAACGCATCATACTGGCGGTAGAATTCGGCGGCATTTTCGCCTGCTGTCGCTGTCAGTGATGGATTTTCAAACTGAGTGCGGAAAGCGGGCATAGCATCGAACAATTCAGGGTGCTGGCTGAGGAACTGGAACAAGCGATAACATGCATCCGGGCTTTGTGCCGTGGCGCTGATATAGCCCGCGCTAATCTCGTAGGCGGCGGCGTTAAGCGTTCCGGTCGGGTAGCCAGTCAGGCGATACGGATTAGCAGCGGATTGACCCGAACCACCGAACACCATGAAACCACCGGATTCACTATAAAGGGGATCAGGGTTTTCGCCGCCCGCTGCTGAAACCGAGAATGCATTTCCAGAAAGCCGCTGGTAGCTAATCAAGCCTTCCTTGACGAGATCAAGCACCTGCTGGATGGCTTCAACGGTGGCGGGTTCGGTGAACTGTGGGGTTGGCGGATTCGTGCGGTAGTCAATCGGCAGTCCACCGAATGCCGCGATCAACATCAATAGATAATCATCACCGAAGCTGCGATTGTTCAGCGCAGCTTGATCTTCTGCGATCACCGTGTTCAGCGCCCGCAGCGCATCGACAAACGCACTGATTGTCCACCCGCCGATTGGTTCTGGAATGCCAGCGCGGGTGAATAGTTCCGCGTGGTAGTGAAGCATCGTTGGGCTGAGCGCGAACGGGTATGCCCACGTCCGGTTATCGCGCTGAAGCTGTGCCAGTGTGTTTCCGGCGACATTGTCGGGCGAGAAGGTTGGGTCAGCGCTCAAATAGGGGTCGATCGCCAGCAGACGCGCGAGATCGACACTGGGCACTGCATTGTAATTGAGATAGAAGCAGTCGTTGCGTTCGGCATAATCGCTGAAACTGCCAAACTGCGTATCCAGCACCACCTCGCCTACCTGCGGATCGATGGCGGCGAATTCGCGCAGCAGCGACTCCCATGTACCGGTCTGCCCGAAGAAGCCTGCACTAAACTTGAGCGAGATTTCCCCCGGACTCAATACGACCTGCGGCAGCGCGGTCGCCACTACCAGCGGAGTTGTTCCCCGGCGAGAGGCTGCTGCTTGCAGTGCGGTGATGACCTCGAATTCCGCCGATTGCAGCGCACCCATCGCGTCGGAACTGCCGCTTTTTACATCCGCGAGTGCAGCGTTCAACACAGTGTAGTAGCGCATTTCCGGCTGCGGCAGTGCGAACGGCAGCAGCGCCGTGATCGCGGCTTCCTGCTCTGGCGATGATGGCATTCCAACGGCTAAAACAATTCCGCCGCCGCTGTCACCACTCATATCGGACTGGAGCGGTGCGACCGTTGTCAAAGCCGATCGACTGCCATCGGTCAGCGCCAGTATTTGTGGATTTTGGCTGAGAAAGCGCGCCAGTTCATAAGCAAGCTGGGGTTGGGGCGTGCCTGCGCTGACAGCATACCCACTCGCTTCCAACCCAATCGCGCCGCCGGGCAGAGCCGCCGACGCCAGTGCAATCGGTTCACTATCACCCAATGGAAGCTGAGCGAGGGCATAACTCCGGTTGACTTGCAGCGGGATCGATGCGAAATCAAACCCACTGCCGCTAGGTACATCTGCGATTACCGCTTCATTGACCAGAACTGTCCATGCTTCAACCAGCGCTTGCAGTTCCGGGGTGTCAAAGCGGGGTGCTGCGGGGACTGCGCTGGTATCGAGAAGGCTTTGACCGATCAGCGACCGGATCACGAGGGTGTCAAAACCGAATGTGACCAATCCCGGCTGTGTGACTGTGCCTGATGCGTCCCGCTGTGTCAGCGTCCGCGCCGCGTTTGCGAGATCATCCAGCGTCCAGTTTTCATTCGGGTATGTGAGTCCCGCCGCATCGAATGCCGCCGGATTGTAGATCAACATCACGGGTTCAATTTTGGCAGGAACTGCCCATGTGCCGTTATCCCATTGGAAGGACTCCCATGCGCCGGGGATAAAATCAGCCGGGTTTAGCGATCCATCTGCTGCGGCAAGAGGGCTTAGATCGAGAAAATAGCCTGCTTGGGTCGCATAGGGTGAAAGCGACCCTCCACTGACCTGTATCACATCTGCCGCTTGCGCGAGTTCAAGCGCAGCATCGAGGTGTTCCTCGATGTTTTCCGGGGACGGGAGGTTAATCCCCTCGAATGACAGATAAGCAGGTTCGACCCGCACACCGGGATGCTGCGCTTCAAACTCATCCAGAATGGTTTCGATCGAAAAAGCACGCCAGAATTCCGGCACGCCAACCGTGATCACGGTTTCCTGCTGTGCAAACGCTGGAACTCCCGCACACATGCTGACGAGCAGGATGCTCCACAAGAATTTCTTCAGCATTGGATTCACGTCTCCTTTTCAAGAACAACGCTTAAAAAGGTGACATGGTCAGGTTTCGGAGCAATTGCGGAGCGATTACAACTTCGTAATCAAGAGGCGAAATAAAAAAGCGGCGTCTAGGACGCCGCCAGCCGGTAGCCAACACCGGGAACGGTGAGGATCACACGCGGGTTGCCCGGATCAGGCTCGACTTTTTCGCGCAGTCGGCGAATATGCACATTGACAGCACGTTCGCTGTCCACATCGGCATCATAGCCCCACACGGCATCAATGATTTGCGCGCGGCTGAGCGCCTGATTCACATGCTGTGCCAGATAGACTAACAATCGGAATTCGGTTGGCGTCAGGGTCAACAGTTGCGTTTCACGCCATACCTGCCCCCGCGTGCGATCGATAATCAGGTCTGCGGTGTAAATCAGTTCGGCATCACTGCTTGCGAATTCACCATACGCGCGGCGGAGTTGTGCCCGCACCCGCGAGAGCAGCTCACGCAGGCTGTAAGGTTTGGTTACGTAATCATCCGCCCCCATTTCCAGACCCAAAACTTTATCCATCTCGTCACGTTCGACCGTCAGAATCAAGATGGGCACATGCAGCCCATGACTGCGGATCTGGCGGCAAAAATCGAACCCCGAACCATCGGGCAGGCGCACATCGAGGATAATCAGATGAGGCGCATGATCACAGGCATAGGTAACGCCTTCCGCCCCCTGATCTTTCCAAATAACGGTGTAATTTTCGCGTTCAAGCCCATCACGCAGGCTGTGCGCGACGGCTGGATCATCTTCGATAATCAAAATGCGGGTTTGTTTTGGGATCATGTTCAATATGCCATAAATCCGAGGGTGAACTCTGTTGCGCCGGGTCGGCTTTGTACACTGATCGATCCGCCGTGAACGTCGATGATGGCGCGGCTGATTGCCAAGCCTAAGCCGCTTCCGGGGAAGGCATTTGCATTACGCGCGCGGTGAAAACGGTGGAAAAGCCCAACCTGATCATCTGGGGGAATACCGATTCCGGTATCAGCAACGATGATCGATACCTGCCCCGCTGTGTTCGTCAAACGCAGCGTGACCGCGCCGCATTCTGGCGTAAATTTGATCGCGTTATCAAGCAGATTGGCGAACGCTCTCAGAAGCTGTTGTTCATCTCCGGTTCCACATACAGGTTGATCTG
>CALBRY010000171.1 GCA_937927665.1 uncultured Chloroflexota bacterium | reverse complement strand
CAACCTTCACGCGGCGGCGAACAAATTCCGCCATGCCAATCGCGCCAACCATCGTGACAGCGCGCAAAACACCGAACCAGATCACCGGATCAAGCCCGCCGAGCGAAGGCAAGCCTACATTGTCGATCAAGTGCGGCGTCCACAGCCGATCAAAGCCTTCGCTGTATAAACCCCCGAAAAACGTAATCGCAAACAGGATCAGCAGCAACCGCCGCCCCGCCACCAGCTTGACCCCCGCCCGCAGCGTCGTCACCATCTGGCGCACCGCGCCCTGACGTTCTTCGTGTGCAACCGGAGAAAACCCTGTTTCCGGCATCACCAGCATCAGCATCACCGACAAGCCGACCAGCACCAGCGCGCCGATCACGATCGGCGTGTTCACCGTGAACACCGCCGCGATCAACACACTTGCCCCGATCCCCACCAACCCACCGAGATTCCCCACCTGTGAGGCACGAATGAAGGCGTTCGCGCTTCGTGTTTCGCCCACTTCATCGACTAACCACGCACTTTCCGCGCCGCTGATGAACGTGATGCCGATCCCCCACACCACCTGAGCCAGCAGGATCGCGCCGAACAGCGGAAATAAGCCTTCGACCAGAAAACCCGCGCCGATCAGCGCATAGCCGATGATCACTGAAAGGCGGCGGCTGTACGTATCCGCCACAACCCCCGTAGGCACTTCGAACAAAAACGCGGTGACTTCCAACGTTGTGCCGACCAGCACAAGCTGAAGTGGACTCAAGCCCGCAACCGTCGCTTGATAAACCATGTTCACCGTCGTGATCATCGAAAAACCAAAGCTCCACACGAAGATTTGAATCAAATACAGGGTATACGCGTCCCATTTGCGTACACCGGGAAATGGCGTCAAGTCACGCATGGTAAAGTCCCATAGGATTTACGATTGGGGTATTTCTGTGGATTGTGCCGCTTCGACGTCGGTATAAGCCTCAAGCATCAACTGAAACACATTTGAACAATTGATCTCTCCAGCCAGCAAGCGCGAGACAACACGCCCGATGATTTCATTACTCGCGCCGCCTTCGGATTCATCGAGGGCAGATGCGCGCATTTCGTCGATAATTTCGGCGGCGGCGGGAACATCCCCCTGCTGCAAGCGCAGCAGCACCCGCAGCAAATTGATCAGGCGATGAGTCGGATCGAGCGCCAGTCCAGCATCAAAATCTGCCTCGGCAAGCGAAAGATCACCCAGCGCGCAGTGCGAGAAGCCCCGGATCATATACGCATCGGGGAGCGTGTTATCGACTGCCAAAACCTGCCCGATCTCGTGCAGCGCGTCGGAATATTGCCCAAGTGAGAGATTCGTCACCGCCGCGAAGAACTGCCCGAACACGACTGTTTCATCTGCGCCGAGCAGGTTAAACGTGTTGGTGACAAGCTGCGTATCCGGGTATTCCGTCATCAAAAACTGGGTATACCGCCCCGCATCGTCAAAGCGCCCATCGCGCATAGCGATCAGCACCGCAAGCGGGTAAGCAAACCGATCTTCAGGCGAAACCGCGATCACATGTTCAAGATCCGCGCGTGCCGCTGATAGATCATGCGAGAAATAATGCAGCATGCCGCGCAAACTCAGCGCCAGCGGATCATCAGGCAGCACCGCGATCACCTGATTGAGCGAAGCAATCGCACCCGCCGAATCACCCTCAAGAATAGACGCCAGCGCCAGAACCAGCTGCGGCGTTGTCCAGCCCGTATTCGCCAGCCGCCGAGCCGTCTCCGCATCCAACCGCGCCGCATCCGGATCACCCGCCCGCAGATTCGTCACAGCGCGAAACAAATACAAAATCGGACTGCCGCCGTTCACATCAATCGCATCATCGAACATCACCCGCGCAACCGTCGGGGATGCCGCATAATTGCTGAATGCGAGATAAATCAACTCGGACGCGAGATCATCGGCGGCGGGCGGAGACGGTTTATCAATCCGCGTAGCAAGGCTGAGCGTGGAAGCCGAACTAAAGACCGCTCCCTCTGCGCTTTGCAGCGTCAGCAGCGCGCCGATCACCGCCATAGCGATCGTTTGCCGCCGCTCATCGGTCATATGCACACGAATATTGGCGATCCGCTCCAGTTCCCGCCGTTCGATCATGATATGCGGGTAAAGGCTCAAATCCCCGATCTGCACATTCAATTCAACATATTCGCGGTTGTAGTTCCCCCACACGATCACCGACGCATCATACAATTCTGCTGTCACCCGCGCTTCTTCGGCGGATCGGATCGCCTGCGGCAGCGTCCGCACGCGGATCGGTGTCGCCAGTCCTTGTTCAAGAAACTGTGAAAGATCATCCTCGATGAATCGCTCCACATCTCGCGGTTGATCCGTCAACACTTCCAGTTCTGCCAGCAGCACCATAATTTCCCCCGGCTCGACTGGCTCAACACTCGCCGCCGAAGTCGCATTCGCGGAGAAAATCAGCGCCATGATCAAAATGGCGATCGCGATCGCCGCGATGATCAACGCCGGAAAAATCCAGCGGCGGCTGTTGGGGCTAAAATGCGTCCGCACCAATTTGATCAACTTGCGGACATGCGGATCAAGCGCCTGCTCGCCTTGTTCGGGTGTCCAATCGAGGCGGTACGGCGTCAGCGCGGCGATCTTCTGCATACTCGGCGGCAGTTCATGCGCGGGCGGCATCTGCGCGCCGTTGACCAGCACCGGAATGATCAGCATATCCGGGCGTTTGAGTCCCGCCTCAACCTGAATCCGCACCGGGTCTTTCGGATTAAACACTGTTTGCGGTTTACCGCTCCCCGAAAGTTTGTTCAGCCCCACCCACTGCTGACCGATGATCACCAGCATCGCATCAAATGACTCGACAATATCTTGCGCCAGCACCAAGCGGTTGATCGTCCGGTTCGCCACCTTATCGACATCCGCCGCAACATCGCTGTCCCCCAGATCACGATTCAAGCGCTCGTAAATCTGCCGTGCGATATCGCCCGTATCTTCGCGGCGGTACGCGACGAAAATACGCGGATTACTCACATGCCGTCGCGCAAATACATCTTGATCCGGCTGTGCAAGCGCCGGGATTTCTCGCATCGAACCGGAAGACTTCGGTGTTGGGCGCGGCGTCACCGTGATCGGCGTGGAATCCGGCAGGGCATACGGCGTGCGGTTTATATCGCGGTTCGCCGAATTGGGGAGTTCCCCCGTAATTTCGCGCTTTTTGGATGGGCTGACTTGCGTGAGAATCGTTTCAAGCTCTGCGCCTGCAAACCGCGCGCTGCTCAACCGGTCATCCGGGTCTTTGGCGATCATCCGGTCGATCAAGTATGCCAGTTCTGGCGGCACATCGGGGCGCGTATCGGTAATATCCGGCGGAACCATATTGAGAATCGCCGTCAGTGTCGCCGCTACATTTGGCTGTGCGAACGGATTCACCCCCGTCAGCATTTCGTACATCATCACGCCGAATGACCAGATATCGCTTTTTTCGTCATACGGTGCGCCGCGTGCGACTTCGGGACTCAAATACGCGATTGTGCCCACAAACGCGCCGACTTCCGTCAAGCGGGTGCGTTCGTCACCCACTTGAGCAACGCCGAAATCGGTCAAGCGCGGTGTGCCATCATTCGCCATCAGCACATTCGCGGGTTTAATATCGCGGTGAATAATCTTAAGGCGGTGCGCCCGTGTCAGCGCATCGGCAATATCGAGCGCAATTTCGAGCGTTTGTTGTACTGAAAGCTGTTCTTCGCGGCGCAGCAGTTTATCGAGCGATCCGCCCGCGATGTACTCCATAATGATGTAATGCCGCCCGTCCTGCTCAATCGTGTCAATAATCTTGACAATGTGCGGATGATTGAGCTGGCGGAGCGCTTCACCTTCGCGCTTGAATCGATCGATCAATGCCGGATCATGCGCGATTACATCCGGCTTGAGCGCTTTCACCGCGACTGTTTCGCCCGTCTGGTTATTCCGCGCCCGGTAGACCGACCCCATCCCCCCTTGATCAATTAGTTCAAGCAGTTCAAAGCGCCCACCTATCGTCGAGCCTTCGATCATGAGTTTATTTATTCCCAGAAAGCAGCAATTCGAAAGCAATCTCGATTGTAGCACGCATGACAAATATCGGCGCTATCGCATACATCACCCCTCCTTCCTTTGCGCCTTCGCTTCTTCGCGCCTTTGCGTTAACGTCCTTTCTTTAGCACCTCTGCATTAACACCCTTTCTCGCCGACTTATCAAAATCCTGTAATGCCTTGTGTAACGATCATAAAAATTACGTTTCGCATTTCAAAAGCCGTGTATTGTGAAACCGTAAGCAGTTCGTCAACAATAAAAGGGTGCTGGAACATGGCTAAACGACGACTTCTCATAGTGGTGTTGGTGGTGCTGGCGCTGTCCGCGCTGGTCGGCGGCGCATTCGCGCAAACAGTGGGGGACACGGATGGGGATGGTCTGCCCGATACGGCGGATCGGTGTCCGACTCAAGCAGGACCGCGTGAAAACGGCGGCTGTCCGCTGCCCGATTCCCCCGGCTCGGATCGTGACAGCGATGGCGTACTCGATTTTGCCGATCAATGCCCGGATGCAGCCGGAACAGGTTTCACGCAGGGATGCCCGGACGGTGTGCTTCCCACGCCCGCCGGAGTTGGCACACCCGCGCCCTCGCCCGCGCCAATCGTCTGGTACGACGAGACGATCTGTTTGATCGCTTCGCAAAATCCCGCGCCCGTCAATGTGCGCGAACAGGCGAACCCCAATGCACAGGTGATCGGCTTCCTTGAACAGGGCGATCAGGTGGAAGGGGTCAGCGCGACGAGCATCAACGGGGTTGTCTGGTACAACGTCAAGGGGTTTGACGCCAACCCGAACCTGACCGGTTGGGTATCCACATTGGCGCTCGGCTTGATCGCCAACAGCGCATGTGAATATCTCGGCATCGTGTGGACGACTCAGCTTGAATGTGTGGCGGCAGTCCCGTTCACCATTTCGTCTGTCAATGTTCACGCCGACCCGACATTCGCCTCCCCTGTGATCGGCAGTCTCCCGGCAGGCTTCCAGTTTGAGCCGTGGTTCCGCGATTACGACGAAAATCAAGATTATTGGCTCGCGGGTTCAATCGGACCCGGCGGCACAGAGGGATGGGTATACGGTCCCCCGATGGCGATGAACGCAGAATGTGTCTATCTGCCGCAGGTGATCTACGCGGATGTGCCTCCCGCTGACCCGATCATGGTCGAATTTGACCCCGATCTCATCCCGCCAAGCTGGAATCCGTTAGGCGAGGATGAGTCGGATCGTCCCACGATTGAAAACGGTGGAATCATCGTCTTTGATCCCGATCTGTTTGACTTCCCAGAGTTCCCTCAAATCACCCCCGAACCGCAGGCGACCCGTTTTGTGCCGGATATCCCCGGCGGCGATCCGTGGAGTGTCTTTATTCTGGAACAGTTATTCGGTGATGGTGACGACTCAAGCTTTAATCCGCAGCCTGATCCCCCCCGTGATCCGTTCCGCTTCCTTCTTGGGGGCGACGACATCACGCCGACCGATCGCATGATCATCGCCATCAATGAAGCCGACAGCGCGCCGATGTTCCTGATCCTGCCGCCTCTGGGGGAAGACCCGGGGCAGTGCCCGCCGCAGCAGTTCGTCGCCATGATGGTGAACAGCTTCCCGATGGTGGGCGATCCGTTCTGGGGCGATCCGCATGAGTTTGATCTCGCGGGACTCTCCCCCGAAGACAACGCGCTGATCGGTCTGCTCCTTCCCGCAGTTCAAAAAGTCCGCATGGCGGCAGCGCATGGCACAGGCGGCGGGACGGGCAAAGTCCAGTTTCAGGATTTCCATTTCATGCTCGGTGATGGGAGTGTCAGGCTCGGTGACGGCAGCGTTATGCCGGAATGCGGGATCATCGCCGTCGTTCCGTCAATCACCGATGGCACATCACAGGGTTATTTAGCCTTCGGTTTGCTCCTTCCGGCAGTCCATAACTAACCTCAACGATCGGGGCAGGAAATTTCCTGTCCCGATCACATGGTTTGATCCGAACTCCCACAAATGACCCGCCGCAAATGCGCTTGATGGCTCACCCGATGCGCGCACCTTTTCGCCTACAATGCAGGTGAAATAACGTCCGGTCAACCAGAGGAACACACCATGACAACTTGCAGCGAAGTCATGACCGCCAGCCCGACATTCTGTTTACCCGACCACACCGCCTCTTATGTAGCGCGCATCATGCGCGATGAGGATATCGGCTCGGTTCCCATCATCGAAAATCTAAATACGCGGAAGCTGGTGGGAATCGTCACCGACCGTGACCTTACCCTCAAGGTGATAGCAGAAAATCGGGACGGTCAATCGGTCACGCTCAACGAGGTCATGTCCCGTCATCCGGTCACATGCCGCGAGAACGAGGATATTGACCGCGCTATGCAAGCGATGGCGGATTATCAGGTGCGGCGCATCCCGATCGTCAATGAGCGCAATGAACTCGTCGGGATTATCGCACAAGCGGATATTGCCACCCGCACCGAACAACCGCGCAAAACTGCCGCCGTCGTTGAGGATATTTCCAAACCGAACGGATAGGAGTGCACGTCATGTCGAAAATTGATAAACGCGACGATGTCAGCCCGAAAGAGGGCGAACGTAAGTACGGCGATGTCGAATATGCCGACCCGGTGAATAAGAAATACCCGATCGATACCGAGGAGCATGTCCGCGCCGCGTGGAGCTATATCAATCACGACGATAACGCCGCCAAATACGACGCCGATGATGTGAAAACCATCAAAAGCCGGATCAAAAAAGCCGCGAAAAAACACGGCATCGAAATCGAATCTGAGTAAGCGTTTCGGGCGGTTCACGCCCCCTGCTTTTGCCCTTCTCTCCGCTGGCGCACAGGCAGGGGAAAGCACCCCTCCCCCACTCGCTTCGCTCGTCTCCCCTCCCCGAATTCGGAGAGGGGAGCAAGCAAAAACACTCGCTAAAAGGGGCGCATGTGCCGTGTGTACAAATGTGTACCCCTGTCAGCGCTGGCGCAAGGAGGGGTTCTGCATCAAGCTTAGTCCTTAACCCGCCCCCGTTCGCGTCCTAGATCACCCGCGCTACAGCCCGCACCGGAAACGTCCCCACACCTTTGAACTTCGGCGGCATCGCCGTAAATGTGAACCCGTTATCCGGCACATGCTCCAGATTACATAGATGCTCCACGATCAAGATCTCCCGACCGAGCAGAGTCGTATGCACCGGACGCACCCGCACCCGCGTATCATCAATATTGTGCGAATCGATCCCGACCAGCGCGACCCGCTGATCAGCCAGATACGCCGCCGCTTCCGCCGTCACAAACGGATGATTTTCGTAGTACGTTGGGGTATTCCAATGATCCGCCCATCGGGTATGGATCAACACCGCTTGACCCGCGCTGACCTTCCCCTCTACCGCATCCAGATCGACCGCCAGCCCGCGCTGATGATCGGCGCGAATCACCACCCCCGGCAGATCGACAAAGCGCTCAAGCGGCATCTCCGAGCAGTCTTTCCCATCCGGGTAACGGTGAAACGGGCAGTCGATATATGTGCCCGTATTCGTCACCATCTCGATCTTGCCAATCTGAAACTCCGTGCCGCCCTCATAAAACTTGCGCGAGTCCTCGCGGCTCAAATAGTCGCAGATCACCGGCGGCGGCAGCCCTTTATACGAAACCAACCCGTCCTCAATGACATGGCTCAGATCAACATACTGCCGCGCGGCAGGCGATACGCTCCGTTTGTGCGCTTCGTGGATGATCGTTTTGTTGAGGATACGCACCCGCCCCACCATCAACAGCCGCAGATCCGCGACAATATAATCCGCCAGCGCTTGATCGGTGATGTCATCTCCCACAATATCGAGCCGGAAATCCTGCCCCTGTATCCCGCCCCCATTTGAAAACTCGATTTCAAAATCAAACTTGACGCGCTTGTCCATCGGTTTTCCCTGTTACATATGTCCGAACACTAATATGACAAGTTTCACATTGCGCCAAGCATAGCATCATCGCGCACGAAATCGCCATTCCAGCGCCGGTGACATATTACACTTATAATCTTTCGGAATGAGGGCTATGATCCTAACGGTGAAATCCCCTCGCAATGCGGTTTTTCCAGTGAAGCAGGTGGAAGGACAGCGCGTTATGGAACGGCAGGAACGTAAGCCCCTCACTCCGCTTGATCGGGGACTTTGGACGTTATTGATCACGACAACGATCGTTTATGTCGGCTTTGCGGCATCCGGTACGTTGATCGAGCGCTTTTATCCGGGGAGCACCATGCACACATGGGCGCTGGGATGTTCCGCGCCATTTCTGGGCATTGGGCTGTTGATAATGATTCCGCTGATCTTCTTTAAGGGTGCTCCCGGCGAAAGTTTGGTCGAAAAGCACCCAATCCGCGCAGGTGTGGAAATCGCCGTGATTCTCGCCCTCGTGATCGTGCTGCCGCTGGTGGCAGTCGCGGCAGGCATCGTGCGGATATAACACCAAAATCTGTCCTCACACGCGCAGCGGCGGCGAATTCTCAAAGCGGCGGGTCAATTCCGCATACTGCGTTTCAACCCGCGCTAATTCCGTCGGTGTGAAGTGCTGGCGGCATTCTTCAACCAGCGTCATCGTGTAATCGCGCACGATCTGACGATGTGCGTTTGTTCTTGCGAATGACCATAACAGGTTGAGCACGCGCAGCAGACGCAGCACAACCGCTGCGTCTTGATTCCCATAGTGCCGGATTTGATCAAATGCCGTGTGCAGCAGTGATTCAAACGTGAGCGGCGCGGCGATCACCCGCAGGCGATTTTCTTGATCGTAGCGATACATCGACGGCTCATCGCGCTGCAAAACCGCCGCCAATCCCTCCGCAAGTCGATCGATCACCATGACAGCCGTATACGGATCATTAAAACCGGGGGATAAAGCACGCACCGCGAGCGCGCTCAATTGAATGAAAATGTATGCGAAATCTTGCGTAATCGTGCGCTGACTCCCGAAAACGAACGTATCCAACACGCGATCCTCAAGATGATTGACCTCGCGCTGATCATCCATATCAAGGATCCGCACCAGCGGTTGACCTTTAATAATGAACTGACCGGGGACGGCTTCCAATTTGAGGACGAGATTATCCTTAATGGCGAGCGCCACCAGCGTATCATCGTCCACCATTTGAAGATAGCCGCTTGCCCGTGCGCTGATCCGCATCGCCTCATGGTCAACCCGTTTGTTGATCAACTGCTGCTGCGCTAGATCCGCTTGCGGGAGTTCTTTCCCGATCTGCGATGGAAACACTTCATCGACCGAATGCAGCATATCCTCAGCGATGCGCGCAATGATGTTCGGACCCTGTATCGACTGCGAAATATGATGAATAAAATAAATCAGCACCGCGAGATCCGAGATCGCCAGCGTCATCCCGATCAGCATCGAAACATGCGGGATAAAAATACCGTTCTCAACACCGTGAATCGTCCGCAAAATCAGCAGACAATAAAGGAATGTCGCAGTGAAAATCCCCAGCACAAACTGGTTGCCCCGGTCGCGCATAAAATGTACAAGGATCAGCGGTCCGTACTGCTGCGATGTCAGCGATAGCACAACCATCGTGAGCGAAAACACTGTTCCCGCTACCGTGATCATCGAACTCGCAATCGTCGAAAGCACGACCCGCGCCCCTTCCGGATTATCCGTATAGGCAAACACAAGCGTCATGGTCGGGTTTTGGGCGATTCCCTCGTCTACTTTGATCGTCACAATCGACAGTGCCGTGACCAGTACCGCCATCAAAGCGGGAATAAACCAGTAACTTGCCCGGAGCGCATCTCGCCAAGACCATAGTCGATTTTTCACGATCTCATTCTTCCTCAGTGCAGCGGCAGGCGAACCTATCAGGAATTCTAGCACGCCTTCGCTCCACCGCCCTTGCGTCAGCGCTGACAGGGAATCTGCCTCACGGCATCCACGCGGGTTCAAAGTGGTTCATCGGCGCATAGGTGAGCCGCCGGACGTCGCTCCCATCAGCGCGGATCATATAGAGGTGAGTTTCGCGGCGCACCCCGGGATCGCGGTCACTCAGGAATGCGATCCACGCCCCGTCTGGCGACCACGTAGGCGATTCATCGAGGCGTTGATCGTTAAACGTGATCTGGCGCGGCGTGCTGCCTTCCGCCGTATCAATCACATACAATTCGATGTCTGTGTCTGTGCCAGCAATCGCCGAAAACGCAATCTGCATGCCATCCGGCGAGATCACCGGGCGAGTCGTAAAGTATTCGCTCGCAAATACCCGCCATGACCGATCCTCAACCCTGTCTTGCACTTGAATTTGCTGCACGAAATCCACCGTCACAAAGCTGATCCGGTAGCGGCGGTCTTTCGAGTAAGAAAGCCACTCGTTTGATGTATCGTAACCTTCGAGGATTTCCCCCGTGAGCGCATTGGCGGCGGCATACAGGAATACATCACGCCGAAAAATAAGCGCGACCGCCGGGTTCTCGTCCCATCCTGCGTGCTCGACATAGCGATCGGGCAGTTCAAAACAACGCGGAATCCAGCTTTCAAACGGCGCGATCACACATGCCTGCTGTCCAATCGTATCCATGCGATCAAACAAGAGAAAGCGCCCATCAGGTGACCATGTCGGGTGGCTTTCATAAATGACGGGAGTACGCGTCAAATTGACCGAATTGGCACGCTCAACATCCATCAGGTACAAATCGGTGATCGTCCCCGTTTGCGCCATATACGCGATCATATTCTCATTCAATACCCCGCCGATCCCCTGTGCCGCAAGGCTCATCCCGATGATTCCGGTGAGCAGAATCAGCACGGCGCGGGCATAGATTTTCAGCATCGTTTGTTAGAATCCGCCGATCACGCTGCGCCACTGCCCGCGATCACTCATGCCCGTATCGTTGATCAAGATAAACGTCTGGTTGACCGTCGGCAGATAGATCGCGCGTCCGCGCTCAAACAGGAGCAGAGTCGCCGTGGTGCCTGCTTCGCCGCTCACACCCCAACCGATCGATCCCTGCACATCGAGATTTTCGCGCCACACCTTGCCGAATCCGCGTATCGGTTCGAGCAAACCCGGCGGCGGTGTCAAACCCATGCTGTCGGGATCGACTCCGCTCAGCCACATATCCGCGAAGCGCCGGAAGCGCATATCGCTGGTGATCGCGTAAATATCCCCCGGCGATCCGGCGGTATACACCATCGTGCCGCGCTCCATTCCTTGAGTCGCGCCGCTTAAGCTGATGCTGCTCCCGATCGGGCATCCGAGCGCGGTCGCTAAGGCGGGTTCGCTCGAAAGCACACTGCTGATCACGGCGGGCGGCGGGGCGGCGCACACCACCGGATTACTCGGCGGCAGGGTTGCCAGCGGCACATCCCCGATCCCGCCCATCGGCAGTGTTGGTGACGCAGTCGGCGCGGCTGACGTTTGCATCTGCGCCGTCACCGCGAGCGCCAACCCGGTTTGAGTCGCCGGGTTATAACGAATCTCCGGCGGCAGCACCGTAAACTGAGCCGCCAGTAGTGCCAGCAGTTCGAGTCCTTCCGGCGCGGGGGTTTGTGTCGCGCTTGGCGTACTGGTTGGGCGCGGCGTATGCGTTACATCGAGCGTGGCGCTCGGCGTGAACGTGATAAACGTCGCCTGAGCCGGATCAAGCGTCGGCGTGATCGACGGCGTAAGCGTCTCGGTCGGGGTCAGCGCGAGACTGGTTTCGGTCGCTCCGGCAAGCCCTGTCGCCAATTCCCCCGATTCAAGCGTGAGCAGCGCAACCAGTGCATCAAACGTGGCGCGCTCGATCGGGTCTTCGGTCGCCATCGCTACTTCAAGCGCGCTTTGAGCGGGCGCGGTCGCGATCGGGTCTGTCGGGGCAGGGGTAAGCGTAAACGGCGCAAGCGTCACCGTCGGCGTGACCGGCGTCTCGGTCGCCAATTCGATCAGCGTCGGCACAATCACGGTTGGCGTGGCTTCGCATCCGGTCAGCACCGCCACAAACAGCACAAGGACAATCCAGCGTTTTCTCATCACGGGAGTTTTCTCATCCTTCAACGCTATCGCGGGCGCGAAGTTGTTCGACCATGGTATCGAGAATTTTCTTGAGATCCGCCAGCGCATCGGCGCTCGCCAATGCCCGCGCAATCGGCAGATTCGGGCGGCGGTCAGCGCGCCCTTCGTCAAATTCTTCTCCGGCGGGCATCAAAAAATTGAGCCGCCTCAGAAGCCGCTGCCGCTCACCCGGTTGATCATACGGCGCGAATGCCGCCAGATCACCAAACGGAATCTCTATTGACGGCTGGCGCGGATAAGCACGCACGCGGAACACTGTCAGCCCGCCGTTGCCGATCCACAGCACCGCCGCCAGCGCCGGTTCTTTATTCCCGCTAAAGCTGATCTCGTCAACATTCGCTTCCGCCCATTCGAGCAGATCGAGCGCGGTTTGCGCGCATACTTCGCCATCGGGCAGCTTCCTCAAATGTTTGAAGAAGCGGTGATCGCGCAGCACTTTCTTCTTTTTTTCAATCGCCTTTTCCGGGTTTTTGAGCGCCGAAACTTTGTTCAGTGCTTTGATCAGCCGTTCAAACGATGCCTCACGATCCGTCTTAGCGCCTGCTTCCTTAAACGGAACGGCTTGTAACTCTTTCATCGTGAACGGAATCGGCGTGTCATCCATTTGAGCGATCAGAATCGGCTTTTCCAATTCATCCGCGTACAGCGTTTCCCGTTCGATCCAGCGTGAGGTCACAGACTCGGCGGAATGGATCAAAACAACTGCCGCGCAGTTTTTGATCGCCATTTCAATTGATTTTGTCCAGCGTGAACCGGGTTCAATGTCTCGCTCGTCATACCATAGGGCGAATCCCGCGCTGGTCAGCCGCTCAATAAACGCATCCCGAAAGGGGAGATTCTGGCGGCTGTGACTGAGAAAAATATAAGGGCGCTGTGCTGTCATAAATCCTGATCCGTTCTGTACACGTCAACTTTAACGCAGTTTCGCGTTTACGCGCAGCACCCTCGCATTTGGGCAAATCGCACTGTCTTCTTGACATTGATTCGGGCTGGCGTTAACTTTATTAGGACGCAATCGATTGCGAAGCTGTTGTTTTGATGCGAAATTCGAAGATTACCTTAGCAGACATTGCAAAATTAGCGGGCGTTTCAACATCCACTGTGTCCCGCGCCCTCACCGACAGCCCACAAATCAGCGTGGCGGTGAAGCAGCGCATTCGTGATCTTGCCGAGGCACACGACTATCAGATTCATGTGGGTGCGCGTAATCTTCGATTGCGTAAGAGTCATATCGTTGCGGTTGTTCTGCCGATCGAGGCGGATGATCGGGAAATGCTGTCCAACCCGTTCGTGTTGGAATTTATCGGTGCGGTGCAAATGGCGCTGCGGCAGTTTGAATACAACCTGCTTCTGCTCCAACAAAAGCGCATCGATCCGATGTTCTGGCGCTCGAACCTTGCCGATGGCTTTATTCAGTTGGGGCACGGCGTTGATCCGCAGATTTTGAACTCACTCGCCCCCGATATTCCGCTGGTAGTATGGGGTCCCCAGTTTTCGGATCGCTGCTACTGTACGGTTGGGGTCGATAACTGGAAGCTCGCACAGCAGGCAGTCACGCACCTGATCAAGTTGGGGCGGCAGCGCATCGGTGTGTTGTGTGGCGGATTTGGTAAAGATGACAGCGAATCGTATCTCCGCTACTGCGGCTACCGCGAAGCGCTCAACCTCGCCGGAATCTCACATGATCCCGCACTGGTCGCGTTCACGGATTTTGGCTCAGTCTCAGGGTATCGGGCGGCGGAGCAGCTTTTGAGCCAAGCCCCTGATCTCGATGCGATTTTCGCCGCGCACAGTGATATTGTCGCGCTGGCAGCTATCGAAGCACTGCGCCAATCGGGGCGCACGGTGCCAGACGATGTCGCCGTCGTCGGGTTTGATAATGTCAGCATCGGCGTTCATTTTGGGATGCCGCTGACAACGATTAGTCAAGAAGTACAAACGACGGGCGCACAGGTGCTCGTGGAAACTCTCATGAAACAGATGGCGGGTGAAGTTACGCCTTCGGTTACAATCGAGGGCAAGTTAATCATTCGCCGCTCATGCGGGGCGATTCACTAACGGAATTGCAGGATGCGGTTTGTTGGGTAAGGAAAGTGGATGACGACACTGCGGCTGAAAGCTTCTTCACCCGTTTTTAATGCTAACCCTGCTCCTGCGGGCGATATGCAAACGTGGTGGCAATCAGGAATTATCTACGAGATTTATCCGCGCAGTTTTCAGGATAGCAGCGGTGACGGCGTGGGCGATCTGCGCGGCATTCAACAGCGGCTCGGCTATCTGCGCGATCTTGGCATTGATGCGATCTGGATCACACCATTTTTCCGAAGCCCGATGGCGGATTTCGGTTACGATGTTTCTGATTACTGTGCGATTGACCCGATCTTCGGCACGATGGACGATTTTGACGCGCTCCTTGCCGATGCTCACGCGATGGGCATCCGCGTCATCGTCGATTATGTCCCCAACCACACATCCGATCAGCACCCGTGGTTCCTTGAATCGCGCAGTTCGCGCGCGAACCCCAAGCGCGATTGGTACATCTGGAAAGACGCGAATCCCGACGGCACACCGCCGAACAATTGGGAGAGTTTTTTCGGTGGCAGCGCGTGGACATTTGACGAACACACCGGGCAGTATTTTCTGCACATGTTTCTTGAACAGCAGCCCGATCTCAACTGGCGTAACCCGCAGGTTATCGACGCGATGAGCGAAGTCCTGCATTTCTGGCTCAAAAAAGGCGTGGACGGTTTCCGGTTGGATGCCATCACGATCTTGATCAAGCATGATGCTTTTCCCGATATGCCCATCGACCCGGACGGCGCGCTTTATGGCGGCGATCTCCTGCTTCAGTTGGTCGATGTTCACAATCAACCGGAACTCCACCCGATCTTGAGACGTTTTCGCGCCATCACCGAAAGTTACCCCGGTGATCGTGTCCTGATCGCGGAAACAGGTTCCGCCGATTTTGATGAACTCATGCAGTTTTGCGGCAGTGCGCTTGATGAAGTCCAACTGCCGATGAACCTGAATACCATGCTGCTCCCGTGGGATGCGCGCACCATGCGCGCTTCGATCCGCAGCTATTACACCTGTCTGCTTCCCGGCGCGGTGCCAAATTTCGTATTTGGCAACCATGATCAAAGCCGGTTTGCCACCCGTTTTGGTGATCAAAATCACCGCGCAATCCATACACTGCTGCTTACGCTGTGGGGTGTCCCAACGCTCTATTATGGCGACGAATTGGGGATGCCCGATGGGCGCATCTTACCGCATCAGCAGCAAGATCCATTCACCGTGCAGTACTCCGATTTTGGGCTGGGACGTGATCCCGAACGAACGCCGATGCAGTGGGACAACACGCCCAATGCTGGCTTTACGCTCCCCACGATCGAACCGTGGCTGCCAATCAAAACAACGTTCCTTTCTGATGTCGCCGCGCAAGAAGCCGACCCGACCTCAACCCTGCAATTCTGCAAGCGGTTGATCCAGCTTCGGCGTCAGTCAAGCGCGCTCCACGCGGGCAGCATCCAATTTGTGGATGACGACAATTCAGAACTCCTGATATATCTCAGGGAATTTCATGATGAACGTATTTTGATTTTGGTGAATTTTGGCGGATCATTGCACAGGGTCGATATCTCGGCTCTTGCTGGTCACGCCGCCCCACTCCTTTCGAGCAGGATGGATATGCCGCAAATCAACGCGGCGGACTCCATTTCTCTTCGTCCATATGAGACACTGCTGCTCAGGCTGTATCAGGAGGTGAACCCAGCAATAAAATAGGGTTCAGTCGCTCGTTTCCAGTATTTAAGTGGTATTGCAAGCGCTCAAATCTATAAGGAGATGCTTTTCATGAATCGTGCTAAACTTCTCGCTTTAGTTCTTCTGCTCGTCGTCGCGCTCGGCGCAACCGCCGTTGCCGCTCAGGATCCGGTCAATCTGGTCATTTGGAGCCAGGACGGTGATGTGAATAATGTCGTCCTCGCCGCTCAGTTCGAAGCATGGGCAGCAGAATTCGCCCCCGGCTCGACCCTTGAAATCGTCCAGAAAGAAACCGAAGTTCTGCGTAATGACCTCCTGACCGCTGGCTTGGCGGGTTCGGGTCTGCCCGACCTCGTGCTTGGACCGAACGACGCCATTGGCGTGTTCGTCGATGCCGGTCTGCTCCTGCCGCTGGATGATCAGTTTGATACAGCGATGTATCCGTTCAACCTCGGCGCAGCACAAATTGGCGGCGTCACCTACGGTGTCCCGACCAACGCCGGTAACCACCTGATGTTGATGGTGAACACCAATCTCGTTCCGGAAATCCCCCAGACGTTTGATGAACTGATCGCCGCCGCCGCTGCGGTTGAAGAAGCCAATCCCGAAGTTCAGGGTTTCGCTTACAACCTCAACGAGCCGTTCTGGTTCCTGCCGTTCGTTCACGGCTTCGGTGGCACGACCTACTCTGAAGAAGGCGAAATGGTTCTCGACAGCCAAGGCTGGATCGATGCTTACCAGTTCGTGCATGACCTGAAGTTTGTCTCGGGTGTTGTTCCGGAAGAATGCGATTATGCGTGCGCCGACTCCCTCTTCAAAGAAGGCAGCGTCGCCATGATCATCAATGGTGACTGGGCAATCGCTGAATACCTGAACCCCGAAACCTCGCCCGCACTCGTTGACGCTTTCGCCGTCGCGCCGTGGCCCGCCCTGCCGAATGGCAACCGTCCCCAGCCGTTCACCGCTGGTAAGTTCCTCAGCATCCCCGTCACGGTTGAAGGCGCGCAGCTCGAAGCAGCAGTCGCTTTCGCGACGTGGCTGACCACCGACCCGGCAGCAGTTGAAGCCTACTCGATCGGCACCGGTCGCCTGCCCGCAATCTCCGCAGTCGCCGTCGATCCCGAAACCGACCCGATTCTCGCCGCCTCCAACGAAGCGCTGGCAACCGGTGTGGGTATGCCCGCCGACCCGACGCTCCGCTGCATGTGGGACAGCGTCCGCCCGAACCTCGAAGCCGTCATGAGCGACAGCATGACCGCCGAAGAAGCAGCAGCAGAAGCCCAGATTTCGGCTGAAGACTGCCTCGGCTAGTAACACTGATGTAACAGCACTCCGGGGCGAGATTTTAGGATTTCGCCCCGGGGGTTTCGGGAGATGCAAAAATGGAATTCAGCGGTTTATCCATCGAGATTATTCTAAACACTTTACAACAGTTGATCCCGCTCATTCTTGCCATTTTGGTTGGCGTGATTCTCCTCGAAGTGGGGTTGTACCTGTTACTTGCCCGTGTGATCAAAACCAAACACGCCCTCCCATATACACTGCTCGCACCGGCGATGATCGCGCTGATTGTTTTTATGATGTACCCGTTAGCTTTCAATGTGCTGCTGGCGTTTTCGAACCTCGAACGCGGCACATTTGCCTGTTACAGCCCGGTTTCGCTCGGTGCTTGCGAGCTTGATCATTTGTATGGGCTGGATTATGCCATCCAAAATTTCTCGGATGTGTTCTTCCGCCTTCGTGACGGTGAAATCGTCGGTTGGGGACGACTGCTGAGAACTGCTGATTCGACCTTCCCTGTATTGCTTGGTCGTACGGTGCTGTGGACTGTCACCAATGTGATCTTCCATTTCAGCATCGGTATGGCGCTCGCAATCATCATGAACCAAAAAATCCGTTTCAAGGGCATTTATCGCGCCTTGATCGTCATCCCTTGGGCAATTCCTGCGGTCATCGTTGGTCTAACGTGGCGGCAAGAGTTCCATGTGCAATATGGTTTCGTCAACACGTTGATTACCGGGTTAGGCGGGCAGGCGATTAGCTGGCTCGATGAACCCGTCGCGGCATTCATCGCAGTGATCTTCGTCAACGTCTGGTTAGGCGTGCCGTTCTATATGATCATGCTCTTAGGCGGTATGCAAAGCATCCCCACCGATTATTACGAAGCCGCAAATATTGACGGCGCGAGCTCATGGCAGCGTTTCAACTCGATCACCATGCCGCTCCTCAAACCGATCATTATTCCAGCCGTCACGCTTGACGTGATCTGGACGTTTAACAAACTCGACGTAATCTTCCTCGTTACGGGAGGCGGTCCCAGCGAGAGTACCAACATCTTGGTATCGGCGCTTTATAACGCCGCGTTCGGACCTGCCGCGACGACGGAACTCGGCTTTGCTGCCGCGTTCTCGATCATCATCTTCATCATCCTGTTCATATTCGCTCTGGTGTGGATCACGACCAGCGGTGGTTTGAAGGAGATTTACGACCGATGAGCACTCAAACTACTGCGAATCCCGCACAATCCCTCGCCAGTCTTTCTGAGGGTGGCTATAAGCGTATCCGCCAGTATGCCGCCGCCGTTCTCGCCGTTGGCGGGTTGGTTTTGACGGTGATCAACGGCTTCAGCTTCGGCTATCTCATTCTCGGTTTGTGGCTGGGGCTTCTGATCTGGAAACCACTGCACGGTATTCTCGTGTTTTATTCCGCGATTTCGGTTTACCCGATTTTGCGCGTGGTCAGTATCTCACTGCGCCCAACCGAATCGCTGCTCTCGCGCTCGCTGGATATTATCCCCCCCGGCGCGACTCTCAGCAGCTTTGTCGAACTGTTCCAAGAAGAAGAATTTTTGAAGTGGCTCTGGAACAGTTTTTCCATCACCATCACTGTTTCAACGATTGGCGTCGTGATCGCCGCAACGGGTGCTTATGCGTTTAGCCGTTGGCGCTTCCCCGGTCGCCGTCCGCTGCTGATTTTCCTACTCACCACCCAGATGCTCCCCGCGTCGATGCTGCTCATCCCGATCTATGTCATCGTCGCGCAGCTTAACCTGACGAACAACGTGATCGGCTTGGTGCTCGCCTATACCTCGACGGCGGTTCCTTTCAGCATTTGGATTTTGAAAGGTTATTACGACACGATCCCGCCGGATCTCGAAGAAGCGGGTATGGTGGACGGCTGCACACGCATGGAAGCGTTCTATCGCATCATCCTACCGCTTTCCACGCCCGCCCTTTCGATCGTGTTCCTGTTCAACTTCCTCGCGTCGTGGTCAGAATTTATCGTCGCAAAAGTGATTTTGCAGGCGAACACCGTGATGACATGGCCTCTCGGCTTGAACGAACTCATTGGCACGTTCAATACCGACTGGGGCAAATACGCGGCGGGTTCTGTGATCGTCACGATCCCCGTGCTGCTGCTGTTCCTGTGGCAGTCGAAGTATCTGATCTCCGGTCTGACACTCGGCAGCGTCAAGGGCTAACCATTCTTACCGGATATAAAAAGGACAGGAAAACATCCCTGTCCTTTTTGATTCGCCGTGCTGGTACGTCTAATGCAGCTTTTCCGGGTGATCGACGATCGTGCCATCCGTGTACGCCTTGATCGCATCGGTGATCAAGCGAATATCGGTGATGATCGGCTGAACGCCGACAGCATTTAACCCGGTATGCGCGCCGTACCCCATCCCACGCGCTAACACGACAGCGCATCCCTTCAACGGCGCGAACATATCCGCATGGCGTGCCGCTTCTTCTTGTCCCTGCTGCACTACCGCCGCGCCGCTCTGAATTTGAACGTTTCCATTTGCCTGTGCATGATCGTCGTGATTATGTCCGTGCTGGTGAGCGACTTTTTCGATGCGTTCGCTGGCAGTGATCACGCCATCCACGAGCGTATAAATTTGAAAAAACTTAGCGCGTCCAAAATGCGCGCTGATCGTCTCACCGTCATCCGTCACAACGGCAAGTTTGAGCGATTTTCCCATGATGGATCTCCAAGTACTTTGATGCTGAAAACATAGATGAGGAGCATCGCACCCTATCTTACACCCCTTGTTGATTCCGGATCGACCGCGCCGCGATCACCGCTTGACCCAACGCTAACCCGCCGTCATTCGGCGGTACAAGCCGGTGCGTGTATACGGTAAATCCGGCATCTCTCAAGATGGGGATCGTTTTGCCGAGCAGCGTCACATTTTGAAACACACCGCCGCTCAACGCGACTTCACGCAAGCCGGAGATCGCCCCCAACCGCGCACAAACTTCGTGGATCATCGCCGCCACGCTGTTATGAAACCGCGCCGCGATCACGCTTGACGATACGCCCGCGCGCAAATCCGCGATCACGGCGCGAATCACTGCCCCGCTGTCGATCTGCTGCCCGTCGCGCTCAAACGGATACACGCCGTTTTCATGCGGATCAACCACCGCTTCCAGTTCAATCGCCGCCTGTCCTTCGTAATTCGCCACCTGACACACGCCGATCAATGCCGAAATCGCATCGAACAGCCTCCCCATACTGGATGTATACGGCGAATTGAGTCCGCGTTCGATCTGTATGATCAGCATTTTTTGTTCGGCGGACGAAAGCGCCTTGATCGGCGGCAGATCGCTGTCAGGCGGTGCCCCGGACGCGATCACATAGCTGACTGCGATCCGGGCGGGCTTGCGTGTCGCGGCATCACCGCCGGGAAGCCGCACCGGTTTGAGAAACGCCGCCCGCTCAAACGTGACATAATCCGCGATCAAAAACTCGCCGCCCCAGATCGTGCCATCCGTCCCGTAGCCCGTCCCATCAAAACACACGCCGATCACCGGGCGATCCCCCGTGTGACCATGTTCCGCCATCACCGCCGCGATGTGCGCGTGATGATGCTGCACCGCCACCGCCGGAATCCCGTTCGCTTCGGCGCGTGCGATTGCGTAACGGGTAGCGCGATAATCCGGGTGCAGATCATGCGCGATTATTTGCGGCGCGATGCGGAATAACCGCTCAAAGTGATCGATTCCCGCCTCAAACGATTGCAGCGTCTCGTAATTGTCCATATCGCCGATATGATGGCTCATGAAGGCGTAATCATCGCGTGTGACGCAAAACGTATTTTTCATCTCGCCGCCCACCGCCAGAATCGGCGGCACGCTGAACGGCAGTTTTACCGGATACGGCGCATACCCGCGTGATCGGCGGATCGGCAGTTCGCTCCCGTCAAAAACACGCATTACCGAGTCATCGGTGCGGATGTAAATATCGCGGTTGTGCATCAAAAAAGCGTCCGCCAGTTCCGCAAGCTGAACACGCGCGGCGGCATTGTCGGTCACGATCGGTTCTTCCGATCGATTGCCGCTCGTCATCACCAGCGGCGGTGAATCCTCCATCAACAGGACATGCAGCGGCGTATACGGCAGCATCACACCGAGCGTCACCTGACCCGGCGCGGTTTCCGGCGCAATCGTGCGCGAATCGGTTCGGCGGCGCAGCAGCACGATCGGCGCGGCGGCTGAGGTGAGCAAACGCGCCTCTCGATCCGTGACGAAACAATATTTGCGGATCATGTCGAGCGTCGGCATCATCAGTGCGAACGGTTTCGCGGCGCGTCCTTTGCGGCGGCGCAGTTCTGCGACAGCGGCGGCGTTCGTCGCATCACATGCGAGATGAAACCCGCCCAAGCCTTTGATCGCAAGGATTTTTCCGGCGCGCAGCATCGCCGCCGCTGTGGTGATCGCCGCGTCACCCTGAACCGAATCGCCGCCATTCTCCAGCCACACATGCGGACCGCAGACCGCACACGCGACCGGCTGCGCGTGAAACCGTCGATCGGTTGGATCGTGATATTCGGCGGCGCACGCCTCGCACAGCGGAAAACTCGCCATCGTCGTCAGCGGTCGATCATACGGAATATCGCGGATCAGCGTAAACCGTGCGCCGCAGTGTGTGCAGTTGATGAAGGGATAACGATAGCGGCGGTCTGACGGATCGCGCAGTTCGCGCAAGCAGTCCGCGCAGATCGCAATATCCGGCGAAATCGGCTGAAATGCGTTTTCGACTGCCGCGCTTTCGCGGATTTCAAATGTGGTGAATTGTTCCGGCGTGGTGTCATGTTCGCTGACCCGATCGATCCGCGCCAGCGGCGGCGCTTCGGCGGTCAGCGCCGCGAGAAAAATCGCCAGTGTTTCGGCGCTTGCTTCCGCGTGAATATCAACTCCGGCGGAGGTATTCCGCACCCATCCTGTGATTTTGTGCCGCAGCGCAAGGGTGTACACAAACGGACGAAACCCGACACCCTGAACCACGCCGCTGATATGAATCGACTTAGCGCTCACAAACTCCCCCGAGGCATTAGCGCCTTGAATGCCCTAGTATAAGGCGGTCGGCGTATCTCCGCCCCCCTGAACCATGCTAGAGTGAGAAACTCCATCCGTAAAATTCAGGAGAAGTCTCATCATGCAATCCGAAATGGCTATCGGGCTTAAAACCACGCTTCACATGGATTTTGATGCCGCGCTCCAGCGTGTGATCGACGCCTTAAAGGCGGAAGGTTTCGGGGTAATCACCGAAATTGACGTGAAAGATACGCTCAAGAAGAAGCTCGATATCGACTTTCACCCGTATCGTATTCTCGGCGCGTGTAATCCGTCGCTCGCGCACCGTGCCATCACCACCGCGCCGGATGTTGGTCTGCTGCTGCCCTGTAACGTGACGGTTGTGCAAGCGGACGATGGCGTTCAGGTTGCGATCATCGATCCCAAAATGATGATGAGCGTCCTCCCTAATGAAGGACTGCGCGTGATCGCTGACGAAGCGCGCGAACGGTTGAACCGGGTGATTAAGGCGTTGGAGGCGTAGCAATTCCGGCGCGCACGTCATGTTCGATAAACTCTGCCAGATCGGCAAGCTGATCAAGTCCCTGACGGCGTTTTAAGCGGCGGACATTCAAATACGGCAGCGCACGGGCGATAAATTCAATATCGCGCCGCAGATACGACTGCACCACGCCGAGCGGCGTTCCATAACTTTCGCACACGTGAGTCATATACGCGTGCGCGCTGATCTGCACGATCGTTTCACCCGGCGAAAGCATCTCAACCGTATTCGAGTCGCCGTAGCGCAGCAGATAGATCGCCGCGACGGGCAGCGCGTCAAATGCTCCGGCGGCGGAGGCTTCGGTATACGCGAGTTTTCGTGATCCGGCGTGGACAGGTTCCGCGCCTGTTTCATCTCCGGCAACCGCGCGGTACGATTCCGGCAGCAGTTTTAAGCGTGAAACCGTCGGGTACATGATCAAGCGCTGTGTATGCGGATCAAAATGCAGCGCGGCTTTATCGTCGCTCAACACCTGATGCCCACGCGCCGAAAGTGCCGCCGCTGTGGTCGATTTCCCAAACCCGGACTCGGCGGCGAAAATCACCGCTTGCCCATCCACCGCCACCGCGCTGGCATGCAGCACCAGCGCCCCCCGCTGACTGAGCAAAACACCCATCGCGTCATTCAGGGTGGCATCCATCCACACCGACAGATCGATCTCCGGGGTGGTCAGGATATCGATCCGCGCGCCGCCGGAAACCGTGCAATATCCCATCGGAACCCAGTTAAACGTGAGCGTATCGCCGCCGATTTCGATCACCGGATCATCGTTTAGCGCAAACTCAGGGGCATATGCCACATCGATCATCACATCAGGATGGGCGGCAGGATCAGGGATGCGCGGTGCGGGCAGACGAATCGAGGACTGAACGGTTAAGCCATCAAGTGCGTACACATCGGGAGTACGATCAATAAAAGGGCTGCTCATTGGAACGTCAGCCCTTCGTGGGGAAGTCATATTCACTTCCAGAAATCTAGGAACGATTAGCTAGGATTCCGGAACATCGCATTTGGCATGCCGCCATCGGGAACGCTGCCGTTGACATTGCTCAGTGTGATCTGCTGAACGGAACCGTACTGGCGAAGTGTAGGACGCGAATACGTCTTTTTCTGCATTGTGCCTGTCCTTCCAATGACGTGTATGATGAGAGAAGAAGGCAGTTTTCTACAAAACTGCGACCAGACTCCCTCAAAAGAATATATCGAATTGCAGAAGATGTCAATTTCTTAACTGCTTCTCCAATCAAGAAAAACGGGGTTCTTAACAATCTTTTATGGTTGTTATCGTTTCTTTGTTCAGGATTCGGCTATGGAAACGTGCCCCATTTCCCCATACAATCACGATTGATAGACATCCCATAGGCGCAGAGTCAAAGGAATCTCAACGTTGAACTCGCAGACCATCGTTATGGCAACCTCGAACCATGTGGCGACCGAGATGAGCGGTGAAACCGTGATTCTAAACTTCACAACCGGCGAATATTTCGGTCTGGATGAAGTCGGCGCGCTCGTATGGAAGCATATTCAGCAGCCCGTCACGATCGCCGCTCTGTGCGACGTCATCATGGCAGAATACGAAGTCGATGCGGATCAATGTTTGGCTGATGTTCAAGCGATGGTGAGCGACCTCGTAACACATCAGCTTGCGACCACACAATCGCCCGAAACCACCACCTAACATGAGCGGTATCGCTGGCAGCATTGATTACGACGCGATTGACCAAGCGGCGCATCTTCGCGCTATGCTGGCGGAAATGGCGCATTATGGGCAAGACCGCACCGGAATATGGAGCGGATCGGATGGTGCGGCGGCGCTCGGTCATCTGCTCCAGTTCAATACGCCCGAATCCCCCTATGATCAACAACCGCTCCAGCGCGGAAACCTCGTCATCACGGCGGATGCGCGCTTGGATAATCGTGATGACCTGAAGCGCGCCCTCCATCTTGGCGATAGCGGCGATCCGCTGCCCGATTCCGAAATTCTCCTCGCGGCATATCAGCGTTGGGGAACCGACTGCGCCGCTCACCTGATCGGTGATTTTGCGTTCGTGATCTGGGATGACGAAACCCGCCGCGCTTTTTGCGCCCGTGATCATTACGGCGTGCGTCCGTTGTTTATGGCGCACACGCCGCGCCAACGTTTTCTATTCGCATCTTACGAATGGGCGATCCTGACTCAACTGCCCGCACAGGTCAGTGATGAGTACGTCGGGCGGCTCTTGATGGCGATCTTATCGGCGGGTGGATCGGCGGCGCACAACACCCGTTACGACGGGATCAGCCTTCTGCCCCCGTCTCATACCGCGATCGTCACGCCGGACGGAATCACGCTTACCCGCTATTGGGATCTTAATTCCGCTCCCGAACTTCACCTAAAATCCGACGACGACTATATTGACGGTTTCCGTGAACGCTTTTTTCAAGCCGTTCAAGCGCGC
>CALBRY010000170.1 GCA_937927665.1 uncultured Chloroflexota bacterium | reverse complement strand
ATCATGCGTTCGCGCATCTGGGCGCGGATCGCCGCATCCCCCGGCGTTTCGATGATCGTCGCGTCGTCGTCGGGTGCTTCGGCTTCTTCCGGTTCCGGTTCAGCATCCGGTTCCGGCGGGAGTGTCTCCACTTCCGGCGCGGCTTCACCTTCTACTTCTGGTTCCGGCTCAGTCGTAAGGACTGGCGGCGGCGGTGCAACCAAGCGCGGGCGGCGCGAAAGCGTCGGCGGCTTATCGGCTTCTTTTTCTACGGGAGACGGTTCGGGATCGGCGGCACGGTTGAAGCTCTCGCCAGCGGCGCGCACCGCCGCGCTGATGTCATCGCTCGTCAGGGAAGGCGGCGGTCGGCGGCGGCGCGGTTTATCGCGCTCAGGTTCAGGTGGGGCAGATGCCCCACTTTCGTCCGAATCTGTTTGCGATCGTGCCGCTGCCTGCCGCATGATCTCCAAAAATGTCGCGGATGGCGAACTCGCGTCGGGTTCGTTCGGGCGGTTCTTTTTCCATTCGCGGAATGCCGCGTCGTCATCCGGCGGGAAACGCGGATCGTCACTCATCGGGTGTTACTCGCTCCTCACCTCGTACACTTGTGCGCCGTTCTGGTCAAAAACTAGGGTCAGGTAAGGCGCGTCACTCACGGCTGATTCCATCGGGAATGCGTCGGTGAAGGGTCGCGCCCAGCGCCACATCTGATCAAATGCGGCGGGACTGCCGATGACCTGAGGCACAATCACATAATCGATTCCGGCATCCCGTAACAGCGCTTCGTGCGCGGGATCGGCGGGGTTTGCCCAGAATGCGGCGAGCGTTTGCTGCTCGGCTTCGATCGCGTCTGTGCCTTGAAAGAACGGCTGCGGGCGGAAGTATACCGCATCGCGCTCCGCGATTACCGCTACCCAATCGGATTCATGGGGGGCGGGGTGATTCAGCACGCGGGCATCTTCCGGCGTGTTGGCTTTGAGCCATGTCATCGCTGCGACATCATCATGCGACGAAAACGCGCCATAAGAGGTGAGGATTCCTTTGCTTGCGCTCAATACGGTCGGGCTGATCGCCGCCGCAAGCAGTCCCACCAATGCCGCCGCGCCGATCATCACCGGAGCAAAGCGGTGCAGCGCCGCGCCGAGTGGTTTTTCACCGAAGCGATCCCACAGCCACAGCAGACCGATCCCGCCGAGGAGGGTATACGGGATGATCGGCGCGTGCCATGCGATGCTGAACGGGTAATCGTATTTCTCGACGATCCCGAATACACCGGGCAGAATGCTTTCAATAATGCCTGTCGTCGAAAAATCGAGCGCGAACACGAGCCAACCCACCGCGAGAATCGCCAGCGGATCACGGCGGCGCAGACCAACCACCGCGCCGACCAGCGCGAACGGGATCACCGGCAGATGGAAGATCAGCATCGTGCGCCAGTGATCAGCATCACGCGTGAACGGTGATGCGATCTCCGAGCCGAGCAGATCACGGATATTGAGCAGCCACGGCGAAATAGCGATCAAGGCGATCAACGGCACGGCGATCACGACGGCGATCCAGCGGCGGAACGTCGGGCGCTGATTGCTGAACCAGACTGTCACCAAGAACGGCACAAATCCCAACCCCAAGATGATCGTCGTATCCGGGTGGCTGAGAACGGTCGCGCCCAACAGCAGCCCCGCGCCGATCAAGTCCGCGATGTAGCCGTAGCGGAAATAGCGCAGCGTAAATGTCAAACATGCGAATGCGAAATTGAGCGCCAACAGCGTCGTGAAGTGCGAATCGAGGAATGTCGTCAAGATGCCGCCGCCGAACAGCGCCGCAAGCGCCATCGCCCGACCGAGCCGCTTATCGCGCCCCTCGTGACCCATCTCCGCGCCCATGTCATACGCTTGGAGGACGAGCATCAACCCCAGAATCGCCGATACACCGAATTGAACGATATGCAGCCCTTGACCGAGGCGATCGCTCAGGTATGCGGTGAGCGCGCTGAATCCCGGCGCATACAGATAGGATATTTCCGGGTGGAATGCGCCGAGCGTGCGGAAATCACCGCCCATACGCGCCGCTAACCCCAGATACCCGAATCCCTGCGCGTCGGTATCCATTGGAACGGGCAGAATCATCACCGGAAGGATGAAGATCAGCGCCGCCAGCCCGAATAACATCAGGTCGCGCGGTCCTAACCAGCCTTGATCATGATCCGTGAGTTCTTCGCCGCGTGCTTCGGCGCGTTTTTGACCAAAACTGAGCGTGCCAAACAGAAAAATCGCGGTCACAAGCGCGAACAGGAGATAATCGACAACCAATGTGTTCCAACCGAACAGCATCGCCCAGAACACCGCGCCGCCCGTCACCAGCGCCAACGCCAGCGCCGCCGTTAATCCAACACGCGGTTGATGCGTATTCCATGCAGGCGAAAGCATCGCGCCTGCCCCGATCATGACCGCGCCGAAGATAAAGATTACGATGAATGGCATACGAAATCCGCTCGTCTCGATAGGAGCGGGAACGCTCGTTTTGTCCCCGCGTCAATGGCTTTCGGAGAAGCATACCAGAAAATTTAGCGACGCTAAAGAATTCCCTGACGGCGGTATTCGTCAAGTTCGGCTTGCAGAAGCCGCTTGCAATCTTTGATATTGGCGTAACCGAGACAGCGCTGACTTTGCAGGTCAAACGGGAGCTTTTTCTCGTCGATCACAGCTTTGCTGACGAGGATGATCGCCGGAACGCCTTTACCCATCGCGTAGCCGAGTTCAAGCATAACGTTGGCGTTGAGGCTGTCGATCACGGCGACAATCGCGGCGGCGGTTTCGATGCGATAACGGATCTGGTCGAAAATATCGCCGCTGAACACCTCACGGTCGATGCGAACACCCTGTAATTCGAGTTCGCGGATCGGCATGTAGATTCCGAATTCCCACAAATCCTCGAATTGACTGTTAAACGGCATGGCGACAAACACATGCTTTTCGGTATCTGCTTTGGCGGCTTCCTTCTCAATGTGGGTGAGTGCTGGAGCGGGCGCGGCGGTTGCGGCAGGCTTCAGCGGGGTGTCTTCGGCGATTCCGCGCAGCTTGTTGACATCAATTGCGTAACCCCAACCCTCACCGGTGAGCGGCGCAATCGCGGGTTCTTTTTCGAGAAAGCGATCAATCGCGGCGCGACAGCGCTGCACGCGGCGCGGTTCGAGTTCGATGATCGTGATCTGTTCCAGCGACTCGGGGTAATCTCCAGCGCGGATCGCCTCAAGGATTCCGGCGAACTGCGCGCTGATCGCCTCGATTTCGTCCAATCCGAAGCCGATTCCATGCAGTGTCGTGACAGCGAGACGCGGCGGCGGCTGAACGGCATATCTCAATTGGTACAGCATCGTGGTGGAAAATTCGCGCACCGCGTCATAAGTGAACTCACGCGGGCGCGGGGTTGCGATAAACATCGCCTTTTTGGAAGCGATCGCGTCGTTTGTGTCCACCAATTTGAAGCCCGTACGGGCGCGGAGATCGTTTAGGTCGCCTGCGACACCATGCCGCACCAGCAGCGCCGCCACTGAATGATCGACGCCGTAGAATGTTCCGGCATACTTGAGCGCCAGCACATCCGCCTCATAGGTGATCGCGTTGCCCTCTTGAATCGTAAAGATGATCTGCTTGCCCACAGTCGTATTCACTCCTGAGTGATGAAATCGCGGATGACGTGCGCGATGCGTGCCGGGTCTTCCATAGGCGCGAAATGCGTTACGCCTTCGAGTACGTGGTCTGTGCCGCGCTTGAAGTGACTCGCCAGATCCGGCACGGTTGGCGACGCGCTGAAATCCGACGTGATCGCGCTTGATTCACGCCCGCCGAAACGAATCACCAGCACGGGAATATCAATCGCTGCGATTTCGGCATACGGGTTCATGCCGCTGAACTGCGGATAGATGCTTGATTCGATTTCGGGCGGGCAGGCGAGTGTATAGCCGCCTTCCGGTTTAGGAAGCAGCCCGTATTCGCAGTAATCGCGCAGCACCTGCGGATTCCAACGGATAAACGGCGGACGATCCTTAAATCGTTCAATCATCTCATCGGGGGAATTCCAATCGGCGCGGCGTTTGGCAGAAAAGTGAAACCCGTCTTGATTGCCTGTGTAGACCTCATCGGGAACGATGACGGCATCAAGCAGGATCAAGCGTGAAAACCGCTGTTCGGCGCGGGTTTGCGCGGCGGCGATCACCATGCCGTAGCCGCCCCACGAATGCCCGATCCCGATCGCGCCGCGCAGATCAAGCGCGTCAGCGACGGCGGCGAGATCATGCCCGTTTGCTTTCCATTGGTAGCCTTCAGGGGGAGCGGGCTTGCTGCTTTTGCCGTGACCGCGTGCATCAACGGCGATGCTGTGATGCCCCGGCAGATGTGCGATCACTTGATCCCAACAACGGGCATGAAATCCGGTTGCATGCGCGAAAAACAGGGTGGGCGATTCGCCTGCCCATTCATAAGCGGCGATCTGCTGATCGTTCGCGGGGATTATGCGAAAGCTAGGCGGCATCGAGCAGTTTTCTCCAGAAGCGGCAGACTGAGAAGCACATGCTCTTAATTGAACCACAAAGGGGAGGGGAAAGACAAACGGAGGGACAGTTAACGATAAATCAGGCGCATGTTGACCCCTCCCCCACTCGCTTCGCTCGTCTCCCCTCCCCGAATTCGGAGAGGGGAGCAAACAGGGTAGTGGGCGCACACATAGGTGCGCCCCTACTGAGTGGGACAGGGGAAAACCATTAGCTGTTCAGGGCGGGCATGAGGACACCCTGTCCATTCATGAACACGTACCAGAACGGAATCCAGCCGATCCCGAATAGATCAACCACCATGTCTTTCTTGAATGGGCTGATTTGCACATCATCGCGCTGCGTGGCGATTTTTGCCCATTTGTCGTTGATCTCGCTCAGTTTGCGCTGGAATTCTTCTTGCGACTCGACGATCTCTTCTTCGATCTGTTGAATGCCGAGTTCGTGAATATCAACCTGACCCTTTGAGCGGTTCTTATATGTGGCGGCGCGGCTCATGCGTGAGAGGGTAAACGCGGTGCGTCCGCGCATCAAGCCGAGCAGTGCTTCGCCTGTCGTGAACAGTTCTTCGCGGCGGGTCGTGGCGAGTTCGCGGCGTTCACCTTCCAAGCGCTGCGCTTTGGCGCGCATTTTGTCGTCCAGATCATCGAGAATTTTCTCGTACTTCTGGGTGAGCGCATCGACTTCTGCATCGCGGCGCTCGCGGGCGGTCTGCTGTACGAGCGAACTGAACTCGGAATAATCACGATCCGGGCTGCCGTACAGGTTGAGCGCGGCGTTAAACGGAATCACCAACCGGGCAGTCGTATACAGCACATCGAGCAGTTCTCCCTTAAGCTGTGCGATCCGCTTGGCGTCGGTTAAGCCGGACGAGAGATCGCCAAAAAAAGCACGCTGGAACGGCTCACCACTTACGCGGCGGGTATCGACTGGCGGCGCGGCGTGTTCCTCCCAGCGGACGATTCCGGCGCGTTCGACATTCGGCACGCGGAAAGCATATTCGCGGGCGGTGAATACCTGTGTTTTGCGATCCTGATAGCGCACGGTTGCTTGTGCTACCAAAATCGGACGGTACGCTAGCACCGCGCCGCCAAATCCGGTCGAGATAATCCCCGTGCGCTGTTCGTAGGCGCGCATCGCTTGATCGCTCGTCAAGTCGTTGGGGAAGAAATATTGATTGGTGGTGGACGAGAGCGGCGGCTGTGTCACCGAGAATCCCGGCGGCGAAGCGATCCCATCAATGTTATTTGAGCGCGTATACTGCGATTGTCCGCTTGACGATATGGGTGCGCTGGTGGGCGGCTGTGTCGCATACGCATCGATCGGCGGGGGAGTCGGTGCATACGCTGTCGGTGATTCAGGCAGGGAAGGCGGCGCTTCCGGCAGAATTGACGGGAGCGGCGGTGCTGAACTCGTGCGATACCCTTGATTCGGCATCGGCGGCAGCGGCGCGGATTGGGCATAACTCGCCACCTGAGCGGCGTACCCACCTCCCATACTCGCTCCGGTTGGTGCAGGTGCGCTCACCTGCTGCGTATTCAACGCCTGCTTTTGGGACACCATCAAGGCTTGAATCTGCTGGCGGGTGAGCGGTCCGCGCAGATAACTCATCGCCCAGCGGGTATGGAGCATGATAGGTCCGCTGCGGTCGTGAACGTTGTGCATCAAGAACACGCGCGGCGGAATATCCGAGATCAAGCGCCCAACTTCTTTTAGGTTCATCTCTGTGTTGACGGCGACCAGCGCCTCAAGTCCGGTCATCACCCGCTGACGGTCTTGCTCACTTTGCAAGCGACCGATGAACCATGTTCCGGCGTTGCTCAAGCCCTTGTAATCGAGGTCGGCGGGATTCTGGGTCGCCAGCACCAAGCCCAGACCATAAGCGCGTGCCTGTTTGAGCAGGGTCAGCAGCGGTTCTTTGGTCGGCGGGTTGAACGGATACGGCGGGAAATAGCCGAACAGTTCGTCAATGTACAGCAGGGCGCGCAGACTGGTTGTTCCGCTTTGGGCGCGCATCCAGCCGATCACGCCTTCCAGCAGCAGCGTCATCATAAACTGCCGCTCGGTTTCGGTCAGGTGAGCGATGTAGAAGATCGAAATACGCGGGCGTCCGTTCGGCATATACAACATGCGCTGAATATCGAGCGGATCGCCCGAAATCCACGACTGGAACGACGGCGCGGCGACGATGTTGTTCAGTTCAAGCGCAAGTTTTGCGCGCTGTTTCTCGGTGATGTACTCGTCAATCGGGAATACGCCGAGCTTGGCGAACGGGGGACGCTGAACCATCAAGATAATGTCTTCAAGCGTCAGGTTGATGCCGCGCCGCCATGCGTATTCAAAAATGTTGCTGACCAGCACATGTTCTTTGTCAACGATGGGCTGCGCGTTGCGTCCGACGAGCGCGAGAAGCGCCGTTGTGATCGCGGTGATGCGTTCGCGGTTGTATTCCTCGTTCGCGTCCCAACCTTCGGGCGGGGCGGCGAGGGATGCGAGGATGCTCACGGGCAGACCGGCATCCGAACCGGGGGTGTAAATGCTGAAATTCGCCGCGAACTTTAGCCAGCGCAGCCGATCCGGGACGATTCCCCAACTCCCCAAGCCTTCACGCCAGCGCCGCGCGACATCTGCGGCATACTGCGGAATATCCATTCCGGCGCGGCGCGCTTCATCAACATTCACCCATGGGGCGAAATCCTCCGGGCGCATATCCGGAAAGTTGAGCAGCAGATTGGTAATATCGCCCTTCGGATCAATGATGATGGCGGGAATGTTATCGAGCGCGGCTTCTTCCAACAGGCTGATGCACAGCCCGGTTTTACCGCTGCCCGTCATCCCGACGACGACTGCATGCGTGACCAGATCACGCGAGTCGTAGTAGACCACATCCGAGGTCAGCTTCTGGGTCGAAGGATCATACCGACGACCCAAATAGAATGTAGTAGGCGCTTCGATAAACGACATGATCGATCCTGTGTGAACCTATTTTGTGTTCCAGTATAGGACAATTCACCCCGTCCCGACCGCTCCTGAAAAATGGGGCGGGGTGAGCAGTGCGTATCAGCAGTCGAGTCCATCCGGCGCGCCAGCTTCCGACCAACGGCGCGCGAATTCTTCAAGATATTGATTGGCAAGCGACGGATCGCGAATGATGACGAGATTTTCATCGTTGCTTTCCAACGCGCTGGCAGAGAAGTTGAACGATCCGGTCAGGACAGTTTCTCCGTCAATGATGATCACTTTGTGATGGAGCACGAACGAATTCCCGTCTTGGCGTACATCGATTCCGGCGCAGAAGAGCGGCGTCAGTTCCGAAAACTGCGTTTCGCTGCCGACCGTCTCGAAAATGCCCTGTACGCTCACACCCGCGTCAAAGCGGTTGAGGATCGATTCGCCCATTTCGTCGATGGTGAACGAAAACGTCATAAAGCGGATCGATTCGGTCGCGCTGTTCAGTTCGCGCAGCAAAACCGGCAGCACGTCGGTTTCCGGCGCGAAATACATCTCAATCGGGATGCCGTCCTGCGTGAACATCACGTTAGGCGTATTTTCGGGCGAACGCGGACCGAACTGCCCATTCAAGAACATTTCGTCAAATTCCGCCTGATAATTGGCGACGGCATTCCGTGACCGTAACACGATCGCATTGTTATTGTTGCGGTAAACATCGTTGATCGTGTAGTTCATCGAGCCAGTCCACACGAATGTACTGTCGATGATCACGAACTTGTCGTGCATCAATGCGTTGCGGGTATCCGGCACAATGGGGATTCCGGCATCGACCAATTGATCGAGCGTGGTTTCTTCGTCGTCCAGCCCATCTTGACGATCTGTGACCATGCGAACACGCACACCGCGCGCGTGAGCATCGAGCAGGGCGCGGGTGATCGTGGGCAGATTAAACTCGTAAGCGACCATATCGATCGTCTGACGCGCGCCAGCAATCGCGGCGGCAAGCATTTCATCGACACCGCCAACATAGGTGCTGCTGTCGCGGCTTCCCGTCGGCGCGGTGAAATACACCTGCCAGAATCCGCGCTGCGCGACAAAGCCCTGCGGCAGTGTCGCTGTAATCACACCGTCGCCGCCTGTCGTCGGGGTGCGTGTCGCGGTAGACGGGCGCGGTGATGGCGTCCGTGTCGACGTCGCGGGACGTGGTGAAGGGGTGCGCGTCGGCGGAACGGGGGTCGCGGTGGGTGGCACAGGTGTCCGCGTGATCGTCGGCGGAATCGGTGTGGCGGTTGACGGTCGCGGTGTTGTTGTCGGCGGTCGCGGCGTCGGTGTGTTGGTTGCTGCTCCGGCGACGTCGGTAAATCCGGGCAGATCGGTCACCGTTTGAGAGGGTGACGCGCTGCACGCGGTCAGAAACAACAGAACAACGATCAACAAAACGGCAGGGCTACGGCGTATCGGCATCGACATCCTCGTCAGAAGGTGAATGTTCAGAATCAGATTCGTCTGGTGCGGTATTAAAAAAACCCAGAATTGCACTGAGGTTCGGATCAGGCGCGGCGGGTGGGGCGGGCGGTTCTGGCGCAGTGATTCCGGCAGCAATGCCGCTCATCTGGGCGCGGAACTCGTCGAATTTGCTCTCCGCCCCTGTATCAGCGCGGGCATCGTCAACGGGTGCGGATGGAAGTTCGCCGCCGTCCATCCATGTTGTTAGCGCGCCGATCAACGGCAGAAAATCGGCGGCGGCGGTTTGTGACCGCAGACCGCCCCCGCTCAATGCGGCAGGCGTGATCGGCATTACGTCCA
>CALBRY010000169.1 GCA_937927665.1 uncultured Chloroflexota bacterium | reverse complement strand
CACTGCCCCGGATTCACCTTGTATCTGGGTGAAGACGATGGTCACTGGCAGATTTTCCGTCTCGCTGAAGATGCCGTACAGGGAACCGCGCGCCAAGTCGTAAGTGTGGGCGATGATCAGTCCAGCAGTCTTGCGCCGACTTTGTCGCCTGACAGCCAATGGTTCGCGTTTGCCAGCAATCGTGATGGCAATTGGGAGATTTATGTCGCGTCCGCTCATGGGGACGCCTCCAGCGTGCAGCGGTTGACGATCAACACAAGCGCGGTGGATACCAACCCGACATGGGGGATCAACAATATCGTCGCTTTCGAGACGACTCGTAACGGCAACTGGGACATTTACGGGGCGGATATGGCAAATGGGGTGGTTTTCCCGCTGGTCGATTCGCCTGACGGTAACGATGTGCATCCCGCTTGGTCACCGGACGGAATGCGCCTGCTTTTCCAAAGTGATCGCCCGGATGAAAACGGTGCCCGTAAATGGCAGATCTACGAACTCGACATGAGCACGATGAGCATTCGACAGTTGAGCGACGGCACCAGCATCGATGTGAATCCGCACTATTCGAGTGATGGGAGCCTTGTTGTCTTCCAGAGCTATACCTCAGAAGGCGGCAGCAGCACGCTCAATTTCATGGATGCGAACGGCGGAAATCGCCAAGCGATCACCAGTGCGGACATGGATGCGACGAATGCTGTGTGGTCGCCGGGTGGACAATACCTGGCGTATCAGGCGGTGAGAAACGGAAGACTCGATATCTACGTGTATGAGCCTGCGTCGGGAATGACGCGCCAGATCACGGACAGCGACGCGCGCGATTATGCGCCTGCTTGGTCTTGCATCGATGATCGCCTCTTATTTACATCTGAGGTGGGCGGGAATGCTGATATTTACGCGGTGGATGTTCAGCCGATGGACGGCGCACCAATTGATGTCGCCGCCGATGCGGAACGCTTGACTTTCGAAGCAGTCGATGATGGTTACCCGATCAGCTTCCCGGATGGCAAGTCCGCCAGCCCCAACGGTGACCTCCCGGACGGCAGTGTTGATCCGCAAGCGCAGATCACCGGCGCGGCGGAAGACTCTCAGGATGGTGCAGGGCGCACCCACTGGTCTGCAATCCTTGGATGCGCTTCGTAATGAGTCAGTCAAGAAGCTCGGAGAGGCAGGAGTCTTCTCCGAGCTTCTTAAAACAGCCTGTCCTTGCTGTTTAGCGTAGAATTTGCCGCACCCGTGTGAAATGCAGCCTCGCATGCGCGCAGCCCTGTTTTTTGATCCGAATTACTGAAGGGGATGTCTGCGAGCGCCGCACGAACCTCGCGTCTAAATACTTGAAAGTGTCAATCGTCTGACGGACGGCACAAGAGACAACGCTATTGACGCGCCGATCATGAGCGCACCCGCAATGACAAACAATCCGCTGAGACTCACATCTACCAGTGCACCGGCAAGCACCGAGGAAAGCGGCGATCCGATCATGCTCGCAAACATGAGCAAGCCCATGACGCGACCGAGCAATTCCTCTGGAACCTGTTTTTGCAGGCGGGTCACTGTGGCAATCGTCATATAACCGTAAGCCAGTCCCATAAGCGCCGCGGCTAGGCTCACAATGAGCGTTGAGGCGGTAGCCGGCATCAGGATTAATCCGATTCCCAATACGATTACCAAACCAAACAACACCCTCCAGTACAAGCCGGGTCGCGGCGGAAAAAGCACCCCAGCCAAAACCATACCCAAAAGCGAGCCTGCGCCAAAAGCCGAAACGACAATCCCATAGGCGGCTGCTTTTTCAACCAAATTTACATTGGCGAGGATCGGCACCCCGATCCAAAATGGTCCAGCGAAAAAGAGATTCACGATCATGGCGAGGATGAACAATAGGCGTGTGGTTGGTTGAGACCAGATATACACGACACCCGTTTTGATCGACTTAAGCATGCTAGAGGAAGTTTCTGATTCTTCTGGGGGGCGTGTATGAATAAAACACAGGGTGACCAAGGGAACTAAAAAGGAAAGCGCGTCAATGCCAAATGCGACGCCGATTCCGGTCATGCCGGGGGATACCTCTGCACCGGGTGCCGGTGTACCACCGCCCACCAGAGCAATTACACCACCCGCGAGCACTGGTCCAACAAGCAAGCTGAATTCTGCTAGTCCTTGGACGAGGGTGTTCCCGAGTGCAAGGCGCTCAGGTGCCAAAATCTGCGGCAGAATAGCCGTTTGAGCAGGATAGTAAAGAGCATCGGCACTCCCAAAGATCAGTCCTAAAATGAACACCATCCAGAGCTGGATCTGACTCGTCAATACCAAAATCGCCAGTAAGACAAAAACGGTCATACGCACAATATTTGAAGCGAACATCACAGGGCGCGGGGAAAAGCGATCGACCAGCACGCCGCCGATCAGCGTAAATAACGCCCGCGCAGCGTTGATCAAGGCTATGATGAGACCAAGCGCAAAACCGTCATTCGTCAGTTGAAGCACTAACCATGGGAAGGCGATCAGCGCAAACTGATCACCGAGTGTTGAGATACCGTCGCCTATCCATAATAGACGAAAGTTCCTCCAATGTAGGCGATTGGTCGCTTTGAGACTCTGCATTTCTAAGGCACTCGCGCGATGGGGGTCTGTTGTGTTCATCAGCCTCACGCTGTTCGATTTCATGCAGAGCTAGACGGTTTGGTTTGATAAATGGAGTATCTCTCCCTATTATATCCTCAGTGCCGCTTCCCTAGCATTGTCATAAGATGCGCGGGGACAAGGGATAAACACACAATGCCACTGCGTCCGTACAAATTCCCCGATGATTATCAGGTTGTGATCGACCTTTTACCCCAGTTCTATACCTACCCGGATCACCCGGAATGGAATCTCCGTCCCGACGAATTGGATAACGAGGCAGATTTCACCAGCGGGGAACGCCGTCTTGTCCCCCTGATTCGGATAGCGGGATTGTTTTCGCGCATGGTGCGCGATGCCTACTGCGGTTTCGTGTACGAAGAAGACGGAAAGATTGTGGCTTCCATCAATTACAGCCGCATGGATACGCTTGGCTCATTCTGGTGCTGGAATATTGGTGTACTGCCCGCGTATCAGCACCTAGACATTGCTGCCCAGCTTGTTCAGGCAGGGATTAACGATGTCAAACAGCGGGGCGCTCGAATCATTGTGGCGGATGTCCTCATCCAGAACAAACCGGCGATATGGCTGGCAAAGCGGCACAGCCTCAAACGGTTCACAACTCAGGCACAACTGTTCTACGATTCGCCTACATTACCAGAAATCCCCGCGCTGCCAGAAGGCTGCGAAATACACCGTCGTTCGCGATGGGACTGGCGATCCCCATTTGAGCTGGCAAAACGAATTACGCCGAAAGAGATACAAACCTATCTGCCGGTCGAGAAGGCGCGGTTCCGGCAGCCGGTGTTTATTTCGCTTCTCATGTCTATCGCGCAGCGAATCATGGGCGGGCGTTACACCGCATTTGCCATCACGCAAAATGGCAGCGTGATCGCAGTAATGAGTTGTACGACGCGCACAAGTCCCGGCGGATTCAATGAAATTGATATCACTCTCGATCCAGATCACGCGCATCTTGCGCGCTCCGTGATCGCCATTATGACCGAGAAAGGAAAGGGACGCCCGATCCGTTTTGTCGTGCAATCGTGGCAGCCCCATCTATTGGATGCAGCTTTGGAACTTGGATTTGTCAAGAAACGGGAATGGGTCAAACTTGGATTGCTGCTGGACAGCGTGTGAACTGGCGGTTTGTGCCATGCAGGGTTGGCAAATCCTAACCTCAAACGGAAATCTTTACTTACAGGTGAAAGAATTCCCTATACCATAACCATATGCAGGAGTCAAAACCCTGCGGGGTAACAACGCTCACGACTACATCGATCACCCCAAGTTTCTAGAAGCATCATAAACCATACATTGCCTTCATAACCACCAACCATGTCGTTGAGCGGGTCATGTACATGTCGCTCATCCATTGAAGGGGAACTCTTTTCGATGCTCTGGATATCGATTCGCCAAGCTTGGGCAGAAAAACGTTGGTATCGCGTCGTGCTGAGCGCTGTGGGCATTTTTGCCTTGCTGCGCCTTCTGCTGCAAGTGCTGCTGGTCGTTGGGGCATTTTCACCCGTGCAGATGACGGAGACGACGTTCCTCCCCGACGATTTGCGAATTTACCTTGATGCAGCACAGGCTGTTCAAAATCAGCAACCGCTTTATCCGCCCCTGCCGCTGGAGCGCATGGAGTTCTACCAGTATGCGCCCTCATTTGCGCTGGCATTTACGCCTTTCCTAGCGCTCTCTTCTGTGGCGAATGCGTTGATCCACACACTGCTGCACGTAATCACCTATGGGCTTCTCTACTTCGTGTGGGGGCGCATCTTTGCAGGACTGGGCATGGACGGTGCGGTTCGTACCCAAGCGCTTTTGCTGCCTGCGTGGTTGATCTACTCGCCGTTCTGGAGTGATCTCAACTATCTCAATGTGTATGTCCTGATGGCACTGCTGGCGTCGCTGCTCATCCAAGTCATTCTCACCCAGAAACTCGGCTGGTCGGTGACCTTGCTGACGATCATCCTGCAAATCAAGCCACAATGGGCGTTCGCTGCCGTTCTTCCTCTGCTCATCGGGCAGTATCGCTTTTTCTTCCGACTGATTGGCTTATCGGTTGCAGCGTATGCGGCTTGCACCATAGTCACGATAGGGCTGATGGGATCAACCTATGGTCTGGGGCAGTATGCCACATACTTCAATCTGCTTGTGGGGATTGGTGGTAATTATCCTTGGCGTACGCCCGATCTACCGTTTCTTGGCTACAACCACTCGATTGTCCAGATTGTCGTTTATCTCTTCAATGTGTCCCCTGAATCGCTGCGCCTTGCGCTGGTGATTAAAAGCCTGATTGTGCTATCGCTGGCACTATTCGGGCTGCGGGCACTGATACAACCACTGCGAGTTATCAACGGATACATGAAACTCGTGCTGGTGTTTGCACTCTACACCGCCGCTTTCATCTGGTTAGATGTCGTTTGGGAACTTACCCTGAGCATCGCCGTCTTCACGCTGCTGGTAGCGACCCATCGGGGTTGGCTGCGTGGATTGATCTGGGTCGCTTTCTTGCCTTACATGTTGGTGGATGCGATACAGGTCATTTCTTATGTGATCTTTGGAGATAGTATTCTTGCTCCGGGTCCCTATGTCCTCACCGATCCGAGCATCTATCTCCCACTCACCCTAATCACAACAGTCGTGTTCTACGGTCTACTCACAATGCGGTTGTGGACTTTTTTTGACTGGCAAAAACAGAGGAACATCCTGCATGGATCAGAACACCTTTCTCAACCTACCCACTAAATCGATCGCGCGGATGATGCGCCAAGCGGGAACAAAAGTCTGCGGCTTTCCCGTCAATGGCACACGACGCTGGATGATGCTGGAATCTGAGACATTGAACTCGCTGGGCAGCAACTACATTGATGGGATGCTCGCTCCGAACGTCGCCGTCTACCGGATGATGTTCGAATATGGCATCCATACGCTGCTGGTACCTGTATATGGACCTGATTTGTTCGAACGTGGCGATGCCTATACTGAAATGACCACGCACGGGTTGGCACATTTTGCGCAAAATCAGCACTTTCTCAACCTGTACGACCAATGTAATCTGCGCGTGGGTTTTTATGGCGATTACGCGCGTTACTTTCGGGGAACAAAGTATGAGTATTTGCTTGCACTCTTCGATGAGTTGACTGCGCGCACGGCTGATCGTACCGGTGGTCAGATATTATTCGGCTTGTTTGCCAATGACCCGACCGCTGCCGTTGCCGAAATAACGGTTGCCCATTTTCAAGCGCACGGGGAAATCCCTGATAAGAACACCCTGATCCAGCGCTACTACGGAATGCCAGTGTCCCCCCTCAGTTTCTACGTTGGGTTCGACAAGTTCACTTTTTTTGATATGCCGCTGGTGACGACAGGGAATGAAGACTTGTACTTCACGCTCAGCCCATCCCTGTATCTGAATGAGCGTCAGTTTCGCGCCATCCTCTACGATCACCTTTTCACCCGACAAATGGAGGAAAGTGATTATGGCGACATCACGGCTGAGGAGATGATGGTGATGCGATCTTTCTTTGATACGCATCGGGAAACAACACTCGGGGTAGGCGTGCGGCATGGGCGTTTTTGGTATCCGGCACCTGTGGCTGGACTTGTCGCCCCCATAAACGACATAGGCTGATGCAGATATGAGGAGGACAATGGACTATCGTAGCGAAATCCTGCGGTTGCTTGGTGAGATCGGTGAAGGCGAGATAACGAGTTCTGCGTATGATACCGCTTGGGTCGCACGCTTGGCACCGCGCGGCGAGTCCGTTGGACTGCGCGCGCTGGAATGGCTGCGTCAGCACCAGTTGGACGACGGAACCTGGGGCGCATGGGCACCCCGTTATTACAATGACCGGTTAGTCTGCACGCTCGCAGCCGCGATCGCGCTGGTCGTTAACAATGATCCGCAGGATGCGGGACGCATTCAACGGGCGAAAGATGCGCTCGTCAGTGTGATCGGCGATTTGCGCCATGAAATGACGCTGGAAACGGTCGGTTTCGAGCTGATCGCTCCCACCCTGTTCCTAGAAGCCGAACGGTTAGGCATTGTCCAGAAGAAGGATTATGCCGAAATGCCCAAACTACACGCCATGCGGGAAAAGAAACTTTCACGACTGCCCGGTGGTGTCATCAACCGAAATGTCACATTTGCTCACTCGGCAGAAATGGCGGGAACAGACGAAATCGATCTGCTGGATGTCCCTCATTTGCAGCTTCCAAACGGCTCGATCGGGAATAGTCCGGCAGCAACCGCCTACTTTTTGCTGTATATCCGCCCGGATGATCAACGTGCGCTGGATTACCTCAATCGGGTCATGCAGCCCGATGGTTCGGTGCCGAACGTGATTCCGTTTGATCTTTTCGAGCGGCTCTGGGTTCTGTGGCACCTAGCACTCATAACCGATCTTGATCCCGAAATCATCGAGGCGTGTCAGCCCCATTTTGACTTCATTCAGAAGTGTTGGACTCCCGGTCAAGGACTCGGTATATCGGTCGATTACGTGAAAGATGGCGACGATAGCGCTGTGGCGTATGATGTTCTTGTGCGATTCGGAGGGTATCCAGATGTAGAGGCTGTGCTTTCATATGAGGAGCGCGAGTATTTCCGCTGTTTTTCGTTAGAAGCGAACCCGTCGATCAGTACGAACATCCATATTCTTAACGCGCTGCGTACGGCTGGTTTGCCCCCGCATTACCCATCAGTCCAGAAGATCAAGACGTTTCTCCACGGAGCTGCTTTCTGGTTTGATAAATGGCATGTTTCGCCGTATTACACAACCGGTCATGGAATCATTGCCGCCGCTGGCTATCTAGACAGCTTGGTGGAAGATGCGGTCAGTTGGTTCATCGATACCCAGAACGAGGATGGTTCGTGGGGCTATTTTATGCCGACTGCCGAAGAAACCGCGTATGCCCTGCAAGCGTTGGTCTGCTGGCAGCGTGCTGGACATCCCGTGCCCCCGGACACCCTTAAGCGAGGAGCGGACTGGCTGGAAAGCCGAATCGATCCCCCTTATCCGCCGCTCTACATCGGTAAATGTCTTTATACTCCGGTGCTAGTCGTCCGCGCGACAATCCTGAGCGCGTTGGCGTTGGTCGCAGAAACACTGACGGACAAAACCACATGCTGAAGTCTCTGACACACACCTTCATTGATGTTAAAGTCTCCGATCCCGATGACGCACGCCGCCGTCGCCTTCTAAACATCCTGCTCGTTTCCATTATGGCGCTGGGACTCATTCTCTTTCTATACACCCTAGCAACCGATGTGGCAGGGCTTGCAGGTCTGCCGGAAGAAGTTACCCTGCTCTACATAGCCAGTGGGGTGTCGTTTGTAGGTGCGATCCTCATCTACAGCATTAATCGATATGGGAGCGGCACGCTTGCAGCCGTTCTGCTCCTGCTCATGATCACGTTCATTGTGACGTTCTCCGATAGTCCGATGGAAGTGGTGACAGGGCGAAGTTTGTTCCTGTTTGTGCTGCCTATCAGCATGGCAAGTATGCTGCTGCGCCCGGGGGCGAGCTTTATCTTTTGGGCGTTGTCGTCTGTTTTGATTGTGCTGGTCAGCTCCTCCATCAATGTGGTCGCTAATGTGAGTGCTATCGTTGGCTTCCTCATGGTAGCGCTGGTTTCTTGGCTGACCACCAATACGCTAGAGCGTGCGCTGCATGACTTGTATGTTATCAATCGTGAACTTGATCAGCGCGTGGCGCAGCGCACCGAAGCGTTGCAGTTATCGCTCACCCGTGAACAGGCTGAAGCGAGCAAGAACCAAGCGATTTTGCAGGCAATTGCCGACGGCGTGATCGTCTTCGACCAACAGGGCAAGGCAATAGTTGCCAACCCATCTGTGACGCAGTTGCTCGACCGCCCGTCACAAGCCATTTTGGGTAATGACATACGTACCTTGATGGTAGATAACGTGAAGCCGGATGTGCAAGAGAAGTTAATCAGTCAGATGAGCACTGCCACTGCATCGGATACGCCCAATATTCGTGTTCCTTGGGGCGATAAAACCCTTTCCGTGAGCGTGGCGCAGGTGCGGACAGGGGCTGACAACGCATTCGGGCATGTCATGGTCTATCGTGATGTGACGCGCGAAGCCGAACTTGAACGCATGAAGGGATCATTTCTGTCAATGGCTTCCCATGAACTGCGTACACCTCTGAATGCGATCCTTGGCTACGCTGACATGCTGCAAGAGGGGGTTCTTGGCGAAGTCAATACGCAGCAGAGCGAGAAAGTCAAACGTATCACCGTGAATGCCACCCGTATGTTGGATTTGGTTAACAATCTGCTCGACCAAGCACAGATCGAAGCAGGACGATTGACGATCCATAAGCAGCCTACGAGTATTCGTACGCTCATCGACGAAGTACAGGCGATGATTGATGTACTCGCGCGCGAAAAGAATCTGGAGTTTTCCACCCAGATTGCGCCTGATGTACCGGAGCTAGTCGTCACTGACCCTCAGCGCGTCCATCAAATCTTGATGAACCTAGTCGGTAATGCGCTCAAGTTCACCAGCAAAGGGTATGTGCGAGTGAAGGTCTACTGCGTTGATAAAACCCAGTGGGCGGTCGATGTTATCGATAGTGGACCGGGGATTTCTAAAGATGCACAGGGCTACATTTTTGATGCCTTCCGCCAAGCGCATGATCCAACAACGCGCAGCAGCGCGGGCAGTGGTCTGGGCTTATCGATTGTCAAGCAGTTGGCGCATTTGTTAGGGGGGGATGTGAGCATACAGAGTACGCTGGGACAAGGCAGTACCTTTACGGTAACGCTGCCGATTACTCCGTCGGAGGATAAAAATCTATCATGATGGATCAAACGCTGGCGCTTGTTATCGAAGATGACTATGACGCATCGGAAATTTTCGTCGCCGCACTTGAGTCCCTGAATATGCGCTGTGAAGCCATCCGCTCCGGAGATCAGGCGATGGAACGGATCAAACAGGTTATTCCTCGACTCATCCTGCTCGATTTGCATCTGCCAAACGTTGATGGAACCCAAATTATCGAGGCGATCCGTGCCGACCCGCGGCTGAAATCGGTGTTGGTCATCGTCACAACCGCAGACCCGCGCATGGCAGAAACTATCGAGCCTTTTGCCGACCTAGTGGTTTTGAAACCAACGACGTTTCGTCAAGTGCGTGATCTCTCGCAGCGCCTGATGCGGCGAACATCCGCAGAATAATGCATGATACCTGCCTGTCGTTTTCCTCCAAAGCGGCGGTTCGTCGATAAACGACGCGGGCAGGGTACGCGGTTATACACGGGATGCGGTGCGTCGCATCCCGTTTCTTCCCAGATCCCGATTTTCGTCAGCAGCTTCTGAACCGGAAATGGACAGATCAAGTATGCGGCATTTGATCTGACGATCGCGTGGGTTGGGGGAACTCGTAGAATCGCCTCGTTTTCGGCACGCTTCCCCTCAAGCTCGAAAACGAGGCATACGGCAAGCCGGGAATACCTCGCCCCGCAATAATC
>CALBRY010000168.1 GCA_937927665.1 uncultured Chloroflexota bacterium | reverse complement strand
GGAATATCGCGGATCACACGGGTGAGGCGGCAGTACTCAGGCGTCAGCATGAAGCATTCGCTCAAGATGGAGAGCAGTTCTTCTTGTGTGTAAGGCTGCCATTCGCCCGCTTGATACCGCTTCATCAGTTCGGCGCTTTCGATCAGCGAACACGGATAGATTTTGAGTTCATCCGGTCGAAAGTCGGGATCATCAAACATGCGGCGGTAGTCTTCGACATCCAGCGCGGGCGAAGAACCGTACAGGTTCGGCATCCAATGAGCATGAATCTTAAATCCCCCCGCCCGCAGCAGCTTGACCGCTCGACGGGTGGCTGCGACCGTATGCCCGCGCCGATTCTTCCGTAGTACCTCATCGCTCAGGCTTTGAAACCCGATCTGGACTTTCGTACAGCCGAGACGGCGCACGCGGCGAACTTCTTGCGCGTCAATATGATCCGGGCGGGTTTCGATCACCAAGCCGACGCAGCGTGACGGCGCGGATTCGTTTTCGCGGTGCGCCGCTTCGAGTTCGTCCCATGTCGCGTATTCGTCAACCGGTGAGCGCGGCGCATTTCCGGCGGCGATCCGGTCAGCCGCATCGCGTGAGCGATCGATTTCGGCACGATAAACCTGCTGCACGGCTTGGTTATAGGTTTGCGCCATCGCATCACCGCTGATCCGCACATTCGCCGTGTTCACATCCGGGTGAAGCTGAGACGCGATACGCAGCGCGGCATTTACCGCCGGGCGCTGATCATCGCCTCTGCCGAAATCGTGGAGCGCGTCAAAAATGCGCTTGATGAACCAGATTTGATATGTTTCCGGGTAAAAGCTCCACGTACCGCCGAGAACGATCACCTCGATTTTGTCGGTGGGATGCCCGATATTCCGGTACGCCTGAAGCCGCGTATAAGTTTGCAGGTACGGATCAAAGCTGTTTTGCTCGGCGCGCATCGCCCCCGGCTCATCGCTGAGATAACTCTTGGGCATCCGTACATCGTTCGGGCAAAAGATACATTCACCGGGGCACGGGAACGGCTTGGTGAGGACGGTCACCGGAGTGACACCGGAACTGGTGCGGATCGGCTTCATTTTCAGCCGCCCGATCACCGCAGGATCGAAGGGCGGCAGGTCGCCCGATTCGGTGAACGCACGGTAGGCGCGGATCAACTCATCACGCCCAAAGGTGATATGAGCTTTGCGGGAAACCGTGCGAACAAGCTGATCGATTTCGTCTTTGGTCAGCGGCGCGGTCGTGAGGGGTACAAGAATTTCAAGCAACCCTGCTTTATGCGTTTGGAGGTCAAGCGCGCGTTTGTGGGACATTCATCCTTACGATTCGAAAACCTTCTGTTTGAGGAATAAGAAACCCGTTTTCAGACTTCTCGGAGATGCTAGTTCACAACCCTAACCCGCGTAGATATTCCCGGTTACGGCGTGCGCTCGTTTTTGGCGCATCGAGATCATTCGTCAAAACATCCTGCTCGACAATCGCCCACCCGCTGTAACCATGCTTTTGAACTGCCGCGATGATACCGGGAAAATCGACCTCACCCTTGCCCAACTCGCAGAAAATACCGGCGGCAGTCGCAGCGAAATAATCCATTTTTTCGCGCTTTGCCATCTCGCGGATTCCCGGATCGCAGTCCTTCAGGTGCAGATAACGTACCCGTTCGCCATATTCTTCAACCGCTTTGAGGGCGTTTCCGCCGCCGTAATGATAATGTCCGGTATCCAAACACAACCCGACAAGTTCGGCATCGGCGCGATCCATTAGATGATGCACTTCTTCCGGCGTTTCGACATATCCGCCGCAGTGATGATGAAACACGACTTTGAGTCCGGTTGTATCGTACACCATGCGCGCAATACGATTTACACCTGCCGAGAAGCTCTCCCATTGGTCACGATTCAGCGCCGATCCAATCCGCCGCCCCGCCCGCGCCACCAGTTCAGGCACGCGACCGTTATCATCTGCCAGCACGACCGCAGCACCATCTAGCGCGGCAAGCAGACGAGCGACTTCCAACGCATGCGCTTCGCTCGCTTCAACGGCATTGGGATCAACAAAATTTACCGGAATATACGCCGAAAGCAGACGCAGCCCGCGCTTGTCCAGTTCACCCCGCAGCATATCCGGATCAGTAGGAAGGTATTTCCACGGACCTAACTCCGTCCCGACGTACCCTGTATCCGCAATCTCATCGAGCACACGCGTATAGGGGTACTTGGGCGCTATCTCCTCGAATTCATAAATGCCCCACGAAACGGGTGCGTTCCCGAGTCGAATAGTCATGGTGCGTGATCCTTCCCGTACTGAGCATCCGCAGAGTCGTAAACAAGGTGTAAAATCACGCCTATTATAGTCCACGCGAACCGAAAACAGGGATAGAATTAAGCGTGTTGTGTGGTGCTGTTAAAGGATTGGTATGCCGTACATTCCCGGTGATTTCCCCAAAATGCCGACTCACAGCGCGTTCCACTGGCTGGTTGATGAATGGGTCAAGCCTATTCTGCTGGTTGTGGTGTTTGTCGCGCTGATCAATCTGGTTTTCCCACGTTATGCGGTTGAAGGTCGCAGCATGGAACCCAGTCTGCACGATAGCGATCGTCTTTTCGTGAGCAATCTTGATCCGCTCAATCGTCCCTTGGAACGCGGTGAAGTCGTTATTCTCACGTCTCCATATGATGGCGAAACCGTCGTCAAACGGGTGATCGGCTTGCCCGGTGAAGTCGTGACTATCCGTGCGGGTGTGGTCTACGTGAATGATGTGCCGCTCGATGAACCTTATATCTTCGAACCGCCGCTTTATAACGGAAATTGGGAGGTTCCGGCGGGGCATTATTTCGTGCTGGGCGATAACCGCAATCACAGCCTAGATTCGGCAGATTATGGTCCCGTCAGCGAAGGCGAGATCAGCGGCGTGGTCAAATTCCGCTTTCTTCCGCTCGATCAAGTGCAGTGGTTCAACGCGCCGGACTACATGCGTTAGAAATCGCTCCTCAAGCCTCCCTCCCCTATCAAAGATTGAAAAGATTGTATGAGAAAACTCGTACAATCTTTCGTATGTTTTGCTCAAATTTGCGTCATTTTGTACTGCTCTGGCTACCCCGTTGCACTTAAACACGCTACACTAACTCTCTAGGCGCGTAAGGCGCAAAATATCCGTAACACAACAGCGCCTCGGCGCGCTTACAATGGATTAGTGATATTTCAATGGAGTCTCTTTATGAAGCACATGAAATTGGTACTCGTGGCTGTTGTAGCCATTTTCGCGCTTGGCGCGATCGGTGTTCTCGCTCAGGATGCACCGAGCGGTGAACTCGAAATCTTCTCGTGGTGGACAGGTGGCGGCGAAGCGGCAGGTTTGGAAGCGCTGATTGCGCGCTTCAGCGAACTGTATCCCGATGTAAGCGTGATCAATGCGGCAGTTGCAGGCGGTTCGGGCGTGAATGCCCGTGCAGTCCTGACCACCCGTATGCTCGGTGGCGATCCGCCTGATACGTTCCAGGTTCACGCAGGTGAAG
>CALBRY010000167.1 GCA_937927665.1 uncultured Chloroflexota bacterium | reverse complement strand
CTTGGCACGCTGGCAGAACGCCCCGTCCGCATTGACGACGATGGGCGGCTGTTTGGACCCGGCGCGATCGATATGAAGGGCGGGATCACGGTCACGCTTTCGGCGATTCGCGGCTTGGTCGAACGTGGTGAGATGCCCAACCGTCCGGTGTGGGTGCTAATGACCACCGACGAAGAAGTCGGCAGCATTTACAGCCGTCCCTATATCGAGCAGTTCTGCGTCCAGTGCGGGCTGGTGCTGGTGATGGAACCCGCGACGATTGACGAAGCACTCAAGACGTTCCGTAAGGGTATCGCTACCTACCGGATCGATATTGAGGGTCTGCCCTCACACGCGGGCAACGCGCCGGAAAAAGGCATCAACGCGATCATCGAGTTCGCACAGCAGGCGATGAAACTGCGCGGGATGAATGACCTCCAGCGCGGGACATCCGTCTCAGTGACGATGGTCAACGGCGGCAGTGCCACCAATGTGATCCCCGCCAAATGCACGGCATTCGTCGATACCCGCGCGACGACTGTTCAATCATGGAACGAAACTTACGACGCCATGATGAGCTTACAGCCGATCACCCCCGGCGCAAAAATCGCCGTCGAAAAGATCAACGGGCATGTTCCGATGGAACGTGATGAGACGATGCGCAAGATGTACGCGCAGTGCAAGGCAATTGGCGAAAGTCACGGGCTGACGATCACCGAGGACGGGAGCGGCGGCGCGAGTGACGGAAATACCGTCGCGTCGAAGGGAATCCCGGTGCTCGATGGGCTTGGTCCGCAGGGTGACGGCTTGCACGCGCTCCATGAGCATGTCGTATTGAACAGTCAGCCTCGACGCGCGACTCTGCTCGCCGCTATGCTCAAAGAGTGGCAGTTCTAAGAGCAAAGAGTCAACGCAAAGGCGCAAGGACGCGAAGACTGCACACACGTCTTTGCGCCTTCGCGTCTTTGCGTTAATGCCCTTGATGTTTTATGGGTTCGCTGCTTCCAGCAGTTGATCGCGCGTGGTGATCGTCCGCATGATGACGATCCACGCCTGAATGGATTCATTCTGCTCTAGGAGCGCCCGCACGGCAGGTCCAATCGGATCGCTTCCCCCCGCCCCCTGCACATCTGATTGATACCCGCCGTAAAACGCAAAATACGCTTGATTCAGCTTGCGGATCGGGTAGCCGTTGGCGACGAATAAGCGCCGCCGCTCCTCCATGAATGCTTCCGCTTCTTCGATACGCCCTTCCGCGAGCAGTTCATCGACACGAACGCGGGTAGTATGCAGCGCCCGACCGGGATCAAATGGTGCGCGCAAATAGACTCGTTCGCTGCGGATGTTACGGGTCAGCGCCAATGTGAACCCATCACGCGGATCGGGTGCGTTGATGGCGAGTTCCGGGTAATAACGCGCCAGCACCAGCGGCGCAATCGCTTGACCGAACAAACTCGCCGTCGTCTCGTTGATGATGCGCGCTTCGCCGGAAAAGTCGTAATCTAAGCCGAGCGGGAACGCGAACAAATAATGATGCAGCCATTCATGCGCGAATGTCTCAACCGCAAAACTGAGCGACGTCGTCTCTAAAATCATCGCCGGATACAGCGCGATCCCGCCGAGCGGCACGATCAACGACGATACATCGCGTTCGGAATCGATGCGTGTTTCGAGCGCCGCCGCTTGATCGACCGGAAGCGGATCAACATTGATCGAAACTTCAAAGCGGATTGCATCACGCGGCGAGACGATCAACAAATTGGGAACTTGCGTAAACCGCATCGAGATCGGCGGGAGAAGCTGACCGAGCGTGCCGAAACCTTGATCGATCAGAACGCTGGCAACCTGCCCTTCTAAGATCGCTTCCACCAGTGTTTGACGGGATGCAAGATCGGCGCGCAGTTGATCGCGTTCCGCGATTTGTTCAGCGGCTTGCATCGCCGCCGCGTTTTCGTCGTCTGCTTCGGCATAAATCCGGCTGATCTCGTTATCGAGCGCCCGCGCCCGCGAAAGATCGACAAAATAAGCGCGCACCATCTCCGAACGCGCCGCCTCGCTCATGAATGGGTGAACACCCCACAGCGTTTGATCAACTTTCGCGGCAATCGCGCTCACTTCCCACGCGACATAATCAAATTGGGCGCTCCCGACAATGGCGGCAACGCCCGTCCACAACTCACCATAGGGCGGCGCGGAATACTGGAGCAGAAACAGGAGTAATGCAATACGGGCGATCCACGCCAACAGCGTGAAGATCGCCCGCACCAAACGACGCAAGAGTTGAAGAACCCGCATCACTCGAACTTGAACCGCGAAACGCCGATCACGAAAAACACCGCCCCCATTCCCAACAACACGCCGATCATCGGCAGCACATCGACCAATGTGCCGTTGCTGAAAATGATCTTCGAGTAGCCATCCATCGCCCACGCGACCGGCGACACATGCCCGATCATACGCATCCACGATGGGACAATATCAAGGGGCCACCACGATCCGCCGAGCGGCGCAAGCGTCAGCGACAGGAACAGCGAAATCCCCGATGCCTGCTGACTGCTCTTGACAAACGTGCTCACCATGAGCGCCAGCGCCGTGACGCAGAACACGAACGACACCATGATCAGGACGGTGGCGAGCGGCTGATTACCGAGCGGCACGCCGATCACCAGCCCGACAGCAAACACAATCGCGTACTGGATCATGCCCATCAAGAAGCGCGCCAGCAGTTTTCCGCCCAAAATCTCACTTCGGCGGATCGGCATCATCGCCAAGCGCTGGAGCGTCCAATAGCGCCGCTCGTCGATCAGTGCGACCATCACCGGGAAAACGGCGAACATCGCGTACATCGTCGCAATACCGGGGAATGATTGGCTGAAGCCGTTAAACGCGGCGCTTTCGAGGACAAGCTCACCCGCCGTCGCATTGACGGTGATCGGGTTCGTCGCCCAAATTTCAGCGGCGCGCGTGTAGACTTGATCCCCAAACGCGGCGCGATCAGCCTCGTCCGCAAACGTGAGGAATTCGATGTCGTCCGCGACTTGCAAGCCAATAGTGCGCGCTTCGACTGCCCCGCCGATCTGCTGCGCGGCGGCTTCGACTGCCGAAAGCAAATACCCCGGCGCGGAGGCATCTTCATTGGAACGATACACGACGCGCGCCGTACCAGCGTTCAGCGTTTCGCTGAAGTCTTGCGGGATCAGGATCAGCGCCAATGAGGTTTGATCTTCAAGGCGCGTGCCTGCCAGCGTCTCGTCAACGGTTGTCACGCCCTCCGGCAGCACACACAGATTGTCAGCCGTGTTATCAAGCGGGCAGAGCAGGACATTTTCATTGGCGGAGCGCACCACATCAAGGAAAGCCGCCGATTCTGCCGAAGCGGATGCATCAATCACATCGATGATCAAATCTGGCACGGCAGTATCCCCGCCGCTGCCCATCGAGCTGTTCGCGCCGCCCGCCGCAAACGAGATCACCAGCGGGATGATCACCAAATTCAGGATGATGCTTGCGCGTTCGCGGAAGATCACGCGCAGATCATTGAGGGCTACATTGAGAATTGAGCGCATGATTAAAACTCCAATCGGCGGCTGGCGAGGAACAATCCGGCTGTGAAGAAGGCTGCGCCGAGCGCCACCAGCACGATCAGGTTAAGACCGATCGTATTATCCAACTGCGAAAGCCGCGTGAACGCATCCACCGCCCAATAATTTGGCGTCAACTGGGTCAGATCACGGATGATCGGAATACCCTGCACGGTGAAAAATGCACCGCCCAAGATACCGAATACCATCGCAATCACGGTGACGACGATATTGGACTGCTCCTGAGTTTTCACGATGCCGGAGACAAACACGCCGATTCCAGACCCCGCAAACGCGACTGCCAGCACCACTGCGAACACGCCAAGCGGATTATTCCCCCAGATGAACGTAACTTCGCCTTGCAGCAGGATTCCAATCACTGCCAATCCGATAATCAACAGCGAGACTTGAAGGACACAAGTCACGAACGTGCCGATGATTTTCCCGATCAGGATCACCCAGCGCGGCGTAGGCGACATGATCAAGCGCTGAAGCGTGCCATCTTTGCGATCATCCAGCAGGCTTGCCACGCCGTACAGCGCCGTAAACGTCATGAAAAAGACTGCTTGCGCCGACCCAAACGTAACCAGCGGATTAAAACCGACAACATCCCCGCTGACCGTCTGCTGCTCAATCGTGATCGATGCGGCGGCGGTTGTGAATGCCGCATCAAAATCCGGGTTGAATTCGCCGCTGTTATTTGCCGCCAAAAATTCCATCCCAAAGCCGAGATCGCTGGTGGCACGGTCGATCAACGCTTCGATGGTTGAAGCGATCGTGATATTGCCCGCCGCGATGTCATTGGCGATGCTGCGCACGACCATCGTCACGACATTGGCGCTGATCGGAGCTGATTCGTTGCCGATCACCTCAATCGTGGTCGGCTCAATCGTCATGTCGTCTTGCGAAACGCCGATGCGCTCGCTGAAATCCGGCGGAATGATGATCGCCACCACATACGCCCCGGTGCTGACGCCTTCGCGGGCAGCTTCGGGATCATCAAGCGTGACAGCATTGGTGAGTTCAAACAGGATACTTTCGGCGTTTGCCGCTTCAGGAGATAAATCAGCAGGTGGTACGAGCAGATCGATAAAGATCTGACCGTGATTCGTCCCGTCCGCCAGTCCTTGATCTTGGTTCACGATCACGGTGGAAACATCGGATACCGGAACATCTCTGCCGCCGCCCGCGCCGATCAATCCGCTGAATGCCGACCCGATGATCGTCGCCAAAACCAGCGGCGTGACCACTAGGATCAGCAGCAGTGAGCGGTCGGTAAAGGTCACATAAATTTCACGCCATGCCAGCGTGAGGAGTTTTTGCAGAATCATCGTTAATCCCTCAGCGCGCGCCCGGTTAAGCTGAGGAAGACAGCTTCGAGGTCGGGTTCGCGCACTTCGACCGACTGAATTTCGATTCCGTCGGCGTTCGCCAGCCCGATCAGGTCAGGAAGCGCTTGGCGACCCCGTTTGGCGCGGGCGACAACGCGCCCATCGATGGGCAAGCTGCCATTGCCTTCGCCGTTCGCGGCTTTCGCCGTCTGTTCGTAAGTCACCGAGGTCACACCCTCGACGGTCTTGAGCCTTTCAAGCTGCACGCTGGATACCGACTGCGTCCCGACGCGGAAGATCAGCATATCTTCTTCACCGATCTTCTGGATCAGTTCGCCCACCGTGCCGATCGCCATAATTTCGCCGTGATCCATGATGCCCACACGGTCGCTGATCTCCTGTACTTCTTCCATGAGATGCGAGGTGTACAGCACGGTCATGCCGAATTCATCGCGCATCCGCAAAACAGTATCGAGGATGCGGCGGCGGTTCTGCGGGTCAATGCCGACGGTCGGTTCATCCATATACATCAACTGCGGCTTGTGAAGCAGACCAATTCCGATATTCACACGGCGTTTCATACCACCGCTGAACTTATCGACGCGCTCGTTCTGTTTGTCCGTCAAATCGATAAATTCCAGCACTTCATCAACGCGGCTCTTGAGCGCTGCGCCGCTCATGCCATACATCCTGCCGAAAAATTCAAGATTCTGGCGCGCGGTCAGGGTGGGATACAGCGCGATCTCTTGCGGCACAACGCCGAGCAATCGTTTGGCGTCCAGCGGCTGTTTGGTGATCGAATAACCGCCGATCTTGGCATCGCCGCGTGTTGGGGCAATCAATCCGCCGATCATAGAAATCGTCGTCGTTTTGCCCGCTCCGTTTGGTCCCAGCAGGCTGTAAATTTCGCCCTTGCGAATATCAAGATCAACGTCTTTAACTGCAAAAAATGGAGTACCATTCGCCGCTTTGAACTGCTTCGCAAGCCCGCGTACCTCTACCATCGTCGTCGATGTTGTCATTGTGCCTCCCAGCAGGGTAAACGAAGGGAAGAAACCGCTTCATGATTGTAGGCTGTATCTAGGCTGTATACGTATTGAATGACGCGAAGTTTCGCGGGAGGTGCAAAATAGTCGTAAAAAGCATGCGGGAAATAGAGAAATAGGGAGAACCTCTGCTTCCAAACTCCAGAAGCAGCGTTTTGATCGCTGTCGCTGATGGTTGGAGCGAGGCTTATACCTCGATGTATCGTCTCCAGTTTTCTTGCCCGCTGCCGATGGCAACGACAAGATAGCTTGTGCGTGGAGTCTTCGGTTCCCACTTCATCCGCATTCCGGCTTCATGCGGAAGCCGATCACCCTTGCGATGATTGCAGATGTAGCACGCACAGGCTGTATTCCCCCATTGATCCTTGCCGCCCCGCGATTTCGGGATGACATGATCAACGGTGAAATCGCTCTTGACCAACATTTTGCCCTTCACAGCCGCGCCCGGCTGCACACCGCAGTAAATGCACGTGTAATTATCGCGCATCAAGACGCCGCGCCGGCTCCAATGTGCTTGACGGCGCGGGACATTGATATACGTCCTCAGCGCGATCACAGACGGGATGGGAAAACGATCCCGTACAGTCCGTAAGAATTGGTCGGTCTGTTCAATAACGACGGCTTTTTCCGCGAGCAGGAGGTTTATCGCGCGGGGGATGGTGATGATGGAGAGCGGTTCCCAACTCTGACCGTTCAGGAGGAGAACTCTCCCCTGAGGTATAGAAGCGCCTACCACGATGAGCATTCCTCTTGATCAGGCTATTTGTACTTACTGTCACGATTATACACGAAAG
>CALBRY010000166.1 GCA_937927665.1 uncultured Chloroflexota bacterium | reverse complement strand
CCAGAATGGTCAGATCGGAATCGTCCGCAATGATAATCCGAATGGTCATGGCTTCTCCCTTAATAATTTCGATGCTGGCTTACCGTAGCATCTCTAAGGTTCAGAAAGAAAGGCAATTTACGACAAAAAAGCGAGCATCATTGCCCGCCGCACGCTGTACTTTTTCAGCTTTTCGGCGCAGACTTTCATGTCGTTTCTTCGAGCAGCCCCTGGCGGCGGGCTGCATCGACGATGTTGTCCGAGTTCTGGATATTGAGGACCTCACGGATCTTGGCCTTCGAGCGATACACCGAACGGTCTGACACGCCAAGCTGCTGGGCGATCTGCTGCACAGTGAAGTCCTGCGCAATCATCTGCAAGATCTGCTTGTCCATGTTGGTCAGGTCGCCGCCTACGACGAAGGTCACCTCGGTCGCCAGCAGTTCAGCTACTTTTGGCGAGAAATAGCGCAAGTCGCGGCAGAGTGTGCTCACGCTGTAACTCAGGCAGAGTTCCATATCATCTCGCATATAAATGAAGCCATGCGCGCCATTCTGGATCGTTTGCTTCACAAAAGGTGCGTTCAACCGCTCACTCAGGACGACGATCTTCAGAGTCGGCAGTGCCGCACGCAGCTTTCGGATGAGCGCGGCATAGGGTGTTGGTGTATAGCGGTTGTCGCTGAGATAAAGAATGGTCATGTCACCCAACTGCGACTCATCGGGTAGTGTCTCAGCCCCTTCCACACTGCTGCGTGGCAAAACGGTGCGCTCAAGAACGACGCGTATCCCATCCCGGAGAACGACATTGGCTTCAACGATCAGGATACGAATACAGGTCAACACGACAGGTCTCCTTCTAATCTGTATCGCACGGATGTTCTATTGTTGGACGGATCAGAGTATTACAGATTCCTAACCGCGTCAATAGAACAGCAGGATAGAGTTTGGTTGGGTTCCGTTCGGATTGGGTAGCTGACATCATCCGTGTCAGGATGACAGCCCGATGGCGCAAATTTCCCGCGTACCTTGTCCACTATTGCCTGTAGTTTTGGCGCAGCCTGACAGACTCTCGCCCTTCATTTCTGTATCCTGTGAATCCATCTACAAGTTCGGTTGAGGAGCAGGAAGTGAAGGGAAACACAGAACTACTGTCAGTGTGGTCAGCACCCGTGATGACCGTGCCGATGTCGCCGCGCATCGTCCTGTCACGTCGCGAGTACCAGCGCCGCGTCAACCTGCGCCGTGCCACCCACCAGTGGGCGTTGCGAAAGGTGAAGACATTGCCAGGCGGTGGCTCATGAGGAAACCATCATGCAGCTTGCCAGATCAAACTGCTGTGTCTGACATTCGGGCAAATCGCAAGGATCTCGAGGACATGCTCAAACGCATTTTTGAGATTGCCCAGATCGTCGCAAACGCGCCTTCTTCTGGATTGGAGGTGAATGATCCGGATGACCCTGCTGCCCAAAAACACAATAGTCCATACTTGCAGTAAGCTGAAGATGACTCGGAGATTTTGATAGGTCGTTAGAATTCGGAGATGACATGTCTCGGAAGAAACAAACCATAGTCGCAGCCCCGCAGTCAGGATGGGCAGTCTATCTGCGTACCAGTAGCGACGAAAATCAGAAACCAGAGATGTCCAGGGCGCGTCAGCGATTTGCGATCGACGAGAATGTGCTGAAGCGCTCTGATCTGCCACTGATTGAAGAATACGTGGATGTCCTCACCGGCAAGTCGCCGGATCGCAAGGGTTATCAGCGATTGCTGGCAGATGCCCGTGCGGGTAAGTTCTCGCATGTGATTGTCGAACGTGCGGACCGCTTTGGACGCAACGATACCGAGGCACTCCGCGCCATAGACGAGCTGCACGAGTTTGGAGTCG